>CAILDT010000720.1 GCA_903833025.1 uncultured Bacteroidota bacterium
AACCAGAAGAACTACAAGAACCACGAGAATCAGAAGAACAAGAAGAAGAACCAGAAGAACCAAAAGAAAAACAAGAAGACAAACTAATAGTTGTAAATCCGTGTTCTCAATTATTTCATCCTTGTACAAAAGAACCTATTGGGAATATGCAAGAGTTGGATAAAATTATAAGTGATATTAAAAAACAACAAGATACTACCCCTGTAGGACTATATGATCTTACAAATGCTACTTCAAACTATGAATTTTTAACCAAAGTATTTATTGATCCTACTATTTCAATGGAAGATATGGTATCTTTTAAATTAGCTAAAGGAGGCATGCCAGGGTCAGATATATATGAAGTATTGTCACGGTTATTTGTATTTTTTGGGGGCATGCCGAATGTTAACCCGCGACAAAATGGAAATTATAAGTTTATGAAGAAAATAGAGAAAAATGCACGTGAAATATATTCTGATAGTATTGATGCATTAAAAAAGATGAAATGTAAAGCTTCACGAGAAATGGGTATTAGTGATATTACACTTACAAATGTTCGTAATGATAAAAAAGTAATAAAAGAAGATGATCCATATTGTGAAGTAGATTGTGATACAAAAGATACTACAACTATAAAAACATATGTAATTAGTGTAAAATGGTATAAAGAAGAGAAAAATGCAGAGCATTATGATCTTGAAAAATTATTTACCGCTGCAGAAAAAATAACTACACCCGAGCAAAAACCTCTAGGAATTGTTGTATTTCTTAAGAGTAAACAAGATTTTGAAATTGCACATAAACGTGCATATCGTCAATATACACGTAATATTGCTGATTCTTTTTTTGGATGGAATGAAGATGTAAAACCATTTTTAGAGGAAATTCGAAGAGGTATTTTTGAGTATGCGACGTTATCAGGATTAACAAACATGAATGCATTAGAGCTACTATACTTAAAAAGTGAATCAAAACCAGTATTATCTTTGCAATTGCATCAAGAGATTATAGTAAAGGGATTATGTGACAGAATAGATACACATGAAAATCAATTATATTTAGTTGGTGTATTGCCAAGAGGAGGAAAGACATTTATTGCAGGTGGAATTATACGAGAATACTTGAAACGTTCTGAAAAACATGAACTAAATGTTTTTTGGATTACCGCTGCCCCAAATGAAACAATGACACAGGTACGTAATGAGCTTATATCAAAATTTATTGATTTTGATGATTTTGATTTTATTGAAGTAAAAACAGAAGCGGATTTAAAAAGAAGAAAATATCATAGTGTCTTTTTTTGTTCTTCTCAATTATTAGTAACAACTACAAAATCTGAAAAAAAGAGAAAAGGATTGGAAGATTTATTAAGTGGTGCAAATCAAATGGGCCTTGTGTTTTTTGATGAAGCACATAAAACAGGAGCAGGTGATAAAACAGAAGAGCATATTAATACAATTTTAAAAACATATCAGTCATTGGACTTACCATTTATCTTTTTAACTGCAACCTATTATAATATATTAATTAATTAT
>CAILDT010000721.1 GCA_903833025.1 uncultured Bacteroidota bacterium
AACTCTCCGCACCAATATAGACTACGTTTTTATTTTGCGAGAACCATATATCGCAAATCGCAAGCGAATCTATGAAAATTATGCGGGTATGTTTCCCACTTTTGAGTCTTTTTGTCAGGTGATGGACCAATGCACTGAGAATTACGAGTGTTTGGTGATAAATAACAATGCAAAATCCAACAAAATACATGACCAGGTGTTTTGGTACAAGGCGGATGCTCACAATGACTTCAAATTGGGGTCAAAAGAGTTCTGGGAACTCAGCAAAGATATGAATTCGGACGAAGAAGACGAGAAATATGACCCAAATAATGTGAAAAAACGGGGACAAGGACCCAAAATCAGCGTCAAAAAGACAAAGTGGTAATTACGCTTTTATAAAAAGCGCTTTTAATATATACTTGCTTGTATAATTCTTGTTTATATATTAATAAACAAGACTTCTGACTTAAAGACATCCCTATTATATATACTATAATAAGATGACAGAGTTAAATATCGTTGAGCTTATTGAAAAAAACCCCATTGTAAAGCTATCAAATGCATACAATAATAAATTATTGATAAAAATCAAAGAGAATTTTACCGGATTTGAACAACAATTGTTCGTAAGTAGCTTTTATTGCTACTTAAATTATGATAAAAACCTTGATTTCGTGGTTGATTTGGATAATGTATGGAAATGGTTAGCGTTTAATCAAAAAATAAATGCAATTAGAGTATTAGAAAAACATTTTAAGGTTGATATAGACTATAAAAATCTTGCTTTGTCGGCTGACAAAGCAAGTTCAGATGAGGAAAAATGGGGCGGTCACAACAAACTAACAATAATGCTAACAATTAAATGTTTCAAATCATTATGCTTGAAAGCACAAACAAAAAAAGCGTCAGAAATTCACGAGTATTATATGAAAATGGAAGAAACATTACACCAAATAGTAGAAGAAGAAACAGACGAACTAAGAATGCAATTAGAACAAAAAAATAACATTATTTTGGAAATTAAACAAACATCAGAACAAGAAAAACAACAATCAAAAAAGGAAAAGTTGAGAGCAGTAGAACAGGCAACGATTGCACAGTTTCCGTTAAATACCGAGTGCATCTATTTTGGAACAATAGACAATACAAATGATGCGGGTGAAAAATTAATTAAATTCGGACATACAAATAATTTATCGGAGAGAGTATTAGACCATCATAAAAAATATATTAATTTTATTTTAGTTGCAGCATTTAGAGTACAAAATAAGGTAGAAATAGAAAATCTTATCAAGGCCTATCCAAAAATAAAAAGAAACATTCGCAATATTGAAGTAAATGGTAAAAATAAAACGGAAATAATCGCATACGATAGCACAAACTTTACTATTGAAAAAATAACCAAACACATTAAAGATATCATTCATTCAAAAACATATAGCATAGACAATTTCAATAAATTGTTGCAACGAAATGAAGAACTAGAAAACGAAATTAGAGAATTGAAGGAACAAATGGAAAAAAATAAATCAATCATCGCAAAACAAAATCTAGAAATAAATGA
>CAILDT010000722.1 GCA_903833025.1 uncultured Bacteroidota bacterium
ATAATTATCTAATGCACCACCGTTACTTTACCGGTATATTTATGGTCGTTATACAACACATCCACAATTTTTATTTGGTACACATATACATCCTCCTGCACCACATTGCCCATATACTTGCCGTCCCAGTGGTCGTCTATATTATTGCAATGAAAAACAATTTCGCCCCAACGGTTAAAAATATCCATTTCATATATTTTTATTCCAACGCCTTTGCCGTAAAACTCATCATTCACGCCATTTCCATCAGGTGTAAACGAATTTGGAATATAAAAAACAAAATCGGCATCAATTATCACCGTCTGATAAGCGGTGTCTTTACAGCCGCTTGTGTTGGTTACTATCTGCATTATTTGGTAAGTGCCCGGGTTAGCATATCGGTGCGTGCCTCCGCAATCGGTATCACTGCTGCCATCTCCCCAATACGTTTCGCAACTCGCTGCCGAAATACTATGGTCGGTCATTGTTATTTCCGAATTCAAAACACTCGTTTCCTGCGGATTTACAGTAAATGCCGCAATCGGCGATGGACTCACATTTATCAGGTTCGTCTGCACCACTGTATCTGCGCAAGGTGTAGCGTTCGATGAAATTAAAGTAACGGTGTAAGTTCCTGCATTTACAAAAATGTGACTCGGCGTATTAGCTGTAGAAGTAGCACTGTTATCACCAAAATTCCAAATATAATTAACACCACTCGTAGTAGTATTCGCAAAATTAATCATCAGCGGAGCACAGCCAGCAGTGGCACTTGGCGCAAAAGATATTACAGGTGGCTGATAAACAGTAAACGTATTGGTGGCAGTATCCGCACATCCAAAAGCATTAGTAGCAATAAGTGAAATATTATAAACCCCGTTAGCAGTATATGTTTCCGATGGATTAGTTAATGGCGAAGTATTTCCATTCCCGAAATTCCAAAGATAACCCGCCGCACCCGTAGAGTTATTTACAAAACTCACCGGCTGCGGAAACGCACACGAATAAACGGCTGACACAGCAAACGCAGCAGTCGGATTCGGATAAACATTTATCTGCATTTGCATGGAATCGCTGCAACCGTTGAGGTTTTGAGCAACCATGTTTACAATATAAATTCCAGTTGAAGTATAAATATGAACAGGGTTTGCCTGAACGGAATTGTTCCCGTCACCAAAATCCCAGTAATAGAAATTTGCATTTGTAGTAGAATTTGCAAAATTTACTGCCAATGCCAAACATCCAAAAGTCACATTGGATGAGATATTGGGCACTGGTAAAGAGTTTACAGTAAAAGTTTGGCTTATGCTGTCGGTACATCCAAACGAGGTGGATGTTCCTGTTAAAGTTATTGTAAACGTTCCACTAGAAGTATAAACATGAGTTGGATTATTTAAGTTTGATGTTGTGCCATCACCAAAATTCCAATTGAAGTTTACTGAGTTGGTAGAACTGTTTATAAAGGTTACTGGCTGATTAGCACATACCACTGGCACATTCGTAGTAAATGATAATAAAGGAGGAGGGTAAATTGTAATTGTTACAACAGCAGTGTCATAACTACATCCGTTATTTATATATTCATAACAAATGTATGTTCCGGGGATTAGATAAGTGTGAACGGGATTGAGAACTGTGGACACATTGCCATCACCAAAATCCCATGAAATAAAAGTTCCTCCTTGTGAAAAGTCAGTAAAAGTTACAGTATGCGGTGAACAACCCGAAATAGATGATGTATTGAAAAATGCTGTTACTGTATTCGGGTGTACCAAAATTGGATAAGTAATAGTATCGCTTCCGCAAGCATTTATTCCAACCAAAGTAATAATGTAAGTTGTATCTGACGTTCCGGTTGTAAAAGTATGTGGCAAAGGATTTGCAACATTTACGAGCGGACTACCATCACCATAATCCCAAATATATTGAGTTGCATTTCCAGTTGAGATATTAATTACCGAAATATTTAGGGGAGAGCATCCAGAATTTACATTTGTCCCAAAATTTACCACAGGAGTTGGATGAACAAGAATAGAATCAATATAGGTAACTATTCCACATTGATTGGATACTGATAGGCTCGTAAAATAGGTAGTGTCGTATAATCCCTGTTGGTAAATTTGATTGGGGGCAACTATATTTGAAGATGTATTACCATTTCCAAAATCCCAACTATAAGTTAGATTTACTCCTGTTGAATTATTTGTGAACGAAACAGGCAATGGCGCACATCCTACATTTGGCTGAGTTGAATAATTAGCAATCGGCACGTCAATAATTTGAATTGTAGAAGTTAAGGAATCACTACAGCCTAATGCAGATAATGCAATCAGATGAATAGTATAAATGCCAATTGTTGAATATAAATGCGAAGGGGTCGGAACAGTTGAGTTTCCTCCATCACCAAAATCCCAGAAATAAGCAGTAGCACCTGTAGTATTATTTGTAAATAATATTGCAGTATTAGTACAACCAAAAGCAGGGTTAGTGAATATGACTAAAGGCAGAGCGCCAACTGTTATTGTTTTGGTATCTGTATTGGTACAACCCGTATTAGGGTCTGTGAAGGAATAGGTTAATACAAATATTCCTGCCCCGGCAGTTGCTGGATTAAATGTTCCCAATATACCATTGGTAATACCTGTTCCAGACCATGTTCCCCCTAAAGGAGAATATCCTGTTAAGTTATAAGCAGGAGTGCTAATACATATTATTTCATTCGCACCTGGAATTATTATAGGCAATGGCTGAACAGTTATTGTTTTAGTATCCGAAGTAAAACAGGTTCCCGCCCCATAACTTAACGTTAATAGGAAAGTGCCAACACCGGAAACAGTTGGATCGAAAATTCCAGAGGGATTAATAATCCCAATTCCGCTCCACGTTGCGGTGAGTGGTGAAAATCCTGTTAAGTTAAATAAACCATTGTTCAAGCAGATAATGTCATCAGGTCCTGCATTAGCAAATGCAGGCACAACAATGGAATTAATTATTGTATCTGTATTAGTACATCCATTTCCATCTGTAAACGTATAGGTTAGAATATTATTACCAATTGGTGGAATAGATGGATTGAAAGTACCTAATGATGAATTAATTATTCCAATTCCACTCCAGGTGCCTCCAACAGGAGAGTATCCTGTCAATGTTATAGTTGCTGTCTGGTTACAATACCCTAATCCTGTTCCGGCATTAACAATCGGCAAAGGGTTCACAGTAACTGTGCTGGTTGCAGTATTTGAACAGCCTGTTAACGTACTTGTACCAGTAACAATATAAACAGTGGTTATTATTGGCGCTACAAAAACAGGATTAGTAATTGCAGAATTTGACCACGAGTATGAATTCGCCCCACTTGCACTTAACCCAATTATTTGCCCTTCGCATATTGTTGGCGAATTTACAACAACAATCGGTAGCGCGTTTACTGTTACAATAATGAAATCTGTAGATAAACAAGTTCCAGACCCAAAAGAATAAGTAATAATAAAAGATCCCGGACCCGAAAGAGCTGGATTAAACGTATTACCTACAATTCCTGCTCCTGTCCATGTACCTCCTGCTGGACTATAACCCGTAAGTGTCACTATAGGTGCGCTAACACAAAGAGTAAAATCTGGTCCTGCATTTGCTATTTGTGGTGCAACCACTGTAACAGTCATTGTATCATTATTGGTACAACCGTTCCCATCGATAAAAGTATAAGTAAGAATAAAATTCCCAATTGTGGAAGGTGTAAACACTCCTGCTCCTGTAACTCCTGCTCCTGTCCATGTTCCTCCAAGCGGAGAAAATCCTGTTAGTGTATTTGGAATGGGCTGATTGCAAAGTGTGATACTTGGTCCTGCATTTACAATTGGTAAAGGGTTTACCGTAACTGTGCTTACAGCAGTATTCGCGCATCCTGTTACTGTTGTTGTTCCAGTAACGGTATAACTTGTGGTTGTAATTGGAGTAACAGCATATGGATTATTAATTCCTCCACTCGACCAGGAGTAAGAATTAGCTCCATTAGCAGTAAGCGTTGCAATTGTTCCTACACATATTGTAGGTGAGTTTACAGTTATTGTTGGCAAAGGATTTACTGTTACCATTATTGTATCAGAAGATAAACAAGTTCCCGCACCAAAAGTGTAAGTAAGAATGAATACTCCTGCTCCAGCTATCGCAGGATTAAATGTATTGCCAACAATTCCTGTTCCTGTCCACGTTCCTCCAACTGGAGTATAACCAACAAGTGGAACAACAGGTGCATTAATGCAACGATTAAAACCTGTTCCTGCATTTGCAATTTGTGGAGCAATTACTGTAACAATCAAAGTGTCATTGTTAGTACAACCATTTCCATCTGTAAAAGTATAAGTAAGAATAAAATTTCCATTTATTGTAGGAGTAAACACTCCTGCACCTGTAACCCCCGCCCCTGTCCATGTTCCGCCTGCTGGAGAAAATCCTGTTAAAGTATTTGGAATGGGTTGATTGCAAAGTGTGATACTTGGTCCCGCAACTACAGTTGGTAATGGATTTACAGTAACTGTACTTACAGCAGTATTTGCGCATCCTGTCAAAGTTGTTGTTCCGGTAACAGTATAACTTGTGGTGCTGACTGGAGTAACAGGATGAGGATTATTTACACCACCATTCGACCATAAATAGGTATTTGCTCCAATAGCGGTAAGTGTTGCAGTTGCGCCCGCACATATTGTTTGAGAATTTACCGTTACTACAGGCAAAGGATTTACTGTTACCATAATGGTATCAGAAGATAAACAAGTTCCACCACCAAAAGTGTAAGTAAGTATGAATGTTCCTGCTCCAGATGAAGCAGGATTAAAAGTATTGCCAACAATTCCTGCCCCCGACCATGTTCCTCCAGCAGGAGTATAACCAACAAGTGGAACAACAGGTGCATTAATGCAACGCTTAAAACCTGTTCCTGCATTTGCAATTTGTGGAGCAATTACTGTAACAATCATAGTATCGTTGTTAGTACAACCATTTACATCTGTAAAAGTATAAGTAAGAATAAAATTGCCGTTTGTTGAAGGGGTAAACAC
>CAILDT010000723.1 GCA_903833025.1 uncultured Bacteroidota bacterium
ACCATACAAGGTAATTCTGTTATCGAAGGTGCTGTTTATGCACATAAATTGGAAATTCAGCAGGGCGATTCTGAAATCCAAGGAGCAGTCTTTACGCAACTTGAAATGCACGTAAATGTCGAGGCAAAAGGTAATATCACTTTTAAAAAGAGTGTCGGTTCAGCAAATTCAATAGTTTCAAGAGCACTTAATTGCAATTTGCTTTTTCATTCTGATATTAACGCTAAAAGTGTTACTCTTTATAATGCATTTGTTGCAGGCAGTATTTATGCTGATGAAATTATTTTACAAAATTGTGTTGTGATTGGAGGCGTATTTGCTACACAAAACATTGATATGACCAATTCAATTGTTGGAACATTTAATAGCCCATCCGTTAAGGTTGCTCAACAGTTATGGTTACTTTTGCCAAGCGCGTTTTCAATAGAAAAAATAATTAGTATTCCAGATACAAAATTTTATAATTTGAGTTTAGCTGATCTTGGCTCACTTTATAAAGGAAACAAACAGTCAGTTAATTCAGGCAAAATAGAAATGAATTTTGAAACGGACGAAGTTAAAACAACACTTACTAATCAGGAAGTTCAGAAAACATTGCGCAGCTTTACAGTTGTGGGTAAAGTTTTGGCTGCTGATTTGCTTGACATTGATAAATTCCAAAATCACTTTTTACTTACTGCTGCCAGTTTGGGTTCACAGTTACTTAAGAACTATGATTTAGGTGTGAATGCTAAAGGAGAAACAATTAGTTTATCTATGGATAAAATCAAGAATTTCTTTTTTGATATTTTACTTGGCAAAATCGAAATTCAAGAAATTAATGGCAAATTTGATATTTCTGATATTACAGGGAAATTCAACTAATATCCTTCTTTAGAAAATATTTCCATTGAGATGTAATAACAAAAAACATGGTAGAAACCGTTTGTAATAATTGTGGAAACACAAAAAGTTTCAATGAAGATAAATTGGGTAAAAAATTTAAGTGCCCAGCTTGTGGTAATATTGTTCTAATTGAGAAGCCCGCAGTTGAAGAACCCATCAAACATTCAGAGGTCTTTCAAAACCCTCTGGAAGCAACACAAACAAGTGAAACGGCACGAAATAATAATTTTGAAGGGAAAGAAAAAATTATTAAATCAATATATGCGGATGAGCAATTTCCTCAACAAACAAGTGTAAATTCTAAAAGTAAATCTTCAAAACGGAATTTGATAATTTTGGGTTTGATACTATTTGTTATCGTAGTTTCATCTCTTGCAATAAATAAATATCTTGAATCTAAAACCACTGCGGCAAATAATAATACAACTCATTCGGTTTCCAGAAAAATGGCTGGAACCCAAATCAAAGAAGTATCTGTACTAAGCAATACTGATAACACAACTATAAACTCTGAGAGTAGCCAAATATTATTAAAAACAATTAATATTGTTAAGAGTTATTTTACTTCATTACAAAATAAAACATTTGACGCTTCTAATTATTTTGCCCCTTCTGTCGTACGTTTTTTTACAATGTATAACACTACTCCTTCTTTAATCAATAAC
>CAILDT010000724.1 GCA_903833025.1 uncultured Bacteroidota bacterium
GAATTAGAAAAAAGATTAATAGAAATAAAATAAAAATACAATGTTACAGCCAAAAAGAACGAAGTTTAGAAAGATGCACAAAATGAAGATGAAAGGGAACGCTAAGCGTGGCGACCAACTTTCGTTCGGTTCATTTGGGTTAAAAGCAACAGAGGGATGCTGGGTTACGGCACGCCAAATAGAAGCTGCAAGGGTTGCGGTAACACGTTTTATGAAACGTGAGGGGCAGATATGGATTAGAGTGTTCCCTGATAAACCGATTACCAAAAAACCTGCGGAAGTGCGTATGGGAAAAGGTAAAGGAAGCCCTGAATATTGGGTGGCGGTGGTGAAACCGGGAAGAATTATGTTTGAAGCAGAGGGTGTGCCGATGGAAGTGGCGAAAGAAGCATTGCGTTTGGCTGCTGCTAAGTTACCTGTTACTACTAAGTTTGTGGTTAGAAGAGATTATTCAGCGGAAAATAATTAGGATAAAAAGTAAAACAGTAAAAAATGATACAAACAGATATTAAACAACTTTCGACAAAGGAATTGCTTGAAAGGATGAAAGACGAGAAAGGTGTTTTGGCAAAATTGAAGCTGAACCACGCTGTATCGCCTATTGAGAACCCTGCTAAGATAACTTATAGCAGAAAAACAGTAGCAAGGTTAAACACTGAACTTCGTGCTAGAGAAATAGCTGACACGAAAAAATAATTATGACAATGGAAGATAGAAACTTAAGAAAAGAAAAAATTGGTTTGGTTACCAGTAGTAAAATGGACAAATCGATAGTGGTATCGGTAGAACGTAAGGTGAAACACCCGAAGTATGGTAAGTTTGTGAACAAAACGACAAAGTTTGTGGCTCACGATGAAACGAATACTTGTAATGAGGGGGATACTGTGAAAATAATGGAAACTCGCCCTATCAGCAAAAATAAGTGCTGGAGATTGGTGGAGGTAGTAGAAAGAGCGAAGTAGAGGATTTATAGATTTGCGGATGTACCGATGTGCGGATTGCAATTGAGCATAATTAGAAAATAATTAATTAGAAAATAAACATAAAATGTTACAACAAGAATCAAGATCATTAGTGGCTGATAACAGTGGGGCAAAAGAAGTGCTTGTTATCCGTGTGCTTGGGGGAACCAAAAAGAGATATGCTTCTATAGGTGATAAAGTAGTAGTTACTGTTAAACACGCTTTGCCATCTGGAAATATTAAGAAAGGTGCTGTGTCGAAAGCAGTGGTGGTGAGAACTAGAAAAGAAATTCGTAGAGCTGATGGTTCGTATATACGCTTTGATGATAATGCTGTGGTGTTATTAAACGCGACAGATGAATTGAGAGGTACTCGTATTTTTGGACCTGTTGCTCGTGAGTTAAGAGATAAGAATTTTATGAAGATAATTTCTTTGGCTCCTGAAGTACTTTAGTTATTAATAAGAAAGTAAAAAATAAAATGTCAACAAAATTACATATTAAAAAAGGGGATACGGTAAAAGTGCTTGCCGGTGATTCAAGAGGTTCGGAAGGCAAAGTGCTTTCGGTGGACAAAGCTAAAAACAGAGCGTTAATTGAGGGTGTTAATATGGTATCGAAACATACCAAACCGACTGCTCAAAACTCGGAAGGTGGGATTGTGAAGCAGGAAGCTCCTGTTCATCTTTCTAATTTGATGGTTATTGAGCCAGCAACTGGAAAACCAACTCGCATAGGACGTAAATTGGATGAGAAAACAAATAAGTTGACTCGTTATTCTAAAAAAACAGGGGATTTAATTAAATAAACAAAATGGCATATTCACCGAGATTAAAAGATAAGTATAAAGCAGATGTAGTGCCTGCTTTGCAAAAAAGGTTTGGTTACAGCAGTTCGATGCAGGTGCCTAAGATTCAGAAAATATGTTTGAACCAAGGAGTTGGTGATGCTGTTTCTGACAAAAAACTGATTGAAGGAGCTATTAAGGAAATGACTACTATTAGTGGTCAGAAGGCGGTAGCTACTATTTCTAAGAAAGATATTTCTAACTTCAAACTTCGTAAGGGAGTACCTATTGGAGTGAGGGTAACCTTGAGAGGAGATACTATGTATGAGTTTTTAGATAGATTGATTTCTGTGGCTTTGCCTCGTATTCGTGATTTTAGAGGGATTAACGAAAAGGGTTTTGATGGTAATGGTAACTATACTTTAGGTGTTACTGAACAAATCATTTTCCCGGAAATTGATATTGATAAGGTGAACAAGATTATGGGTATGGATATTACTTTTGTAACTAATACTGGAAGTGATGAGGAGGCGTTAGCTTTGTTAAGTGAGTTTGGAATGCCTTTTAGAAATCAACCTAAGAAAGC
>CAILDT010000725.1 GCA_903833025.1 uncultured Bacteroidota bacterium
AATTTATGATTTTAAAAAAAAAAGAATTACTTAGAGAATTAAAAAATTTTACAATAAATTTTGGTCCTCAACATCCGGCAGCTCATGGTGTATTAAGACTTATCTTAGAATTAGATGGTGAGATTGTAGAACGTGCGGATCCTCACATTGGTTTGCTTCATAGAGGTACAGAGAAGTTAATTGAATATAAGACTTATCTTCAAGCATTACCATATTTTGATAGATTAGATTATGTTTCAATGATGGCTCAAGAACACACTTATTCATTAGCTGTTGAAAAAATAGGAGGAATTAAAGTTCCTAGAAGAGCTCAAGCAATCAGAGTTTTATTTTTAGAAATAACAAGAATTTTAAATCATCTTCTTGCTGTGGGATGTCATGCTTTGGATGTAGGGGCTATGAGTCCTTTTATGTGGGCTTTCGAAGAGAGAGAGAAGCTTATGGAGTTCTATGAACGTGTTTCAGGTGCTCGTATGCATGCAGCCTATATTAGACCTGGAGGGGTTACTATGGATTTACCACTAGGATTTTTAGATGATGTTCATCAATTCGTTGCTCAATTCAACTATCGATTGGACGAAATTGAAGAAATGTTGACTGGAAACAGAATTTGGAAAGAACGTTTGGTAGATATTGGAGTTGTGAGTTCAAAAAAAGCAGTTGATTGGGGTTTTAGTGGTGTTATGTTGAGAGGGTCTGGACTTCCTTGGGATTTGAGAAAGACTCAACCGTATGAAATTTATTCTGAATTGGATTTTGTTGTTCCGGTAGGAAATAGAGGGGATTGTTATGATCGATATTTGATTCGTATTGAAGAAATGAGACAATCATTAAGCATTATTCAACAAGTTCTTCAAATAATGCCAGAGGGACCTATTAAGAATACTAATACAAAATTAACAGCGCCTTCGAGATCGGAGATGAAAACTTCAATGGAAGCTGTTATTCATCATTTTAAAATGTATACAGAAGGAATTATTTTACCTTTTGGTGAAACTTATACCGCTACAGAAGCACCTAAAGGTGAATTTGGTGTTTATTTGATTTCAAATAACACAGATAAACCTTACCGTTGTAAAATAAAAGCTCCAGGCTTCGGACATCTACAAGCATTAAATGAAATGTCAAAAGGACATATGATTGCGGATGTTGTTACTATTATCGGGACTCAGGATATTGTTTTTGGAGAGGTTGATCGATAAGATTAATCCATAAAACCCGAATAAATATTTATACTCTAATTTAATCAAATGAAATATATCATTATTATACTATGTTAATTACTTCTATATTTTCAATTTTGTTCATTACTTTAATAGGAATTTTTTTTATTCCAGGTAGTAACAAAAATATGTTACGTTTCGTAGGCTTATCAAGTTCTGGAATTGTTTTGATTTTATCTTGTTTACTGTTGGTTTTCTTCAATTGTGAGAATTACTATTTTCAACACGTTATTACTTATAAGATTGAAAATAGCTTATTGAATTTTGCTTTTTCTTTTGGACTAGACGGTATATCTATCTTTTTTTTTGTTTTAAGCAGCTTTTTAATTTTTCTATGTGTGTTGTTCGTTTGGAATGATGAGTTGTTTAAAGAGTATTTAATAACATTGGTTTTAATAGATTTGCTTTTATTATTAGTTTTTTCAGCAATGGATTTATTAATCTTTTACATATCATTCGAAGCGATTTTAATTCCTATGTATTTGATGATTGGTATGTGGGGTTCTAGAGAGAGAAAAGTACGAGCAGTTTATTTATTCTTTTTTTACACTTTGGTAGGATCTTTATTATTATTGGTTGGTTTGTTATATATTTATTTTCAGGTCGGAACTTTAAATTTGGAATATCTTTTAACTTATAACTTTACTTTTGAAGAACAATGTTGGTTATGGTTAGCTTTTTTTGTTTCTTTTGCTTCAAAAGTTCCTATGTTTCCTTTTCATGTTTGGTTACCTGAAGCACACGTGGAAGCTCCTACAGTTGGATCTGTTCTTCTTGCTGGAATTCTACTAAAATTAGGAGTTTATGGATTTATTAGATTTAGTTTAACGTTATTTCCGGAAGCTTCTTTATTTTTTTCTCCTTTGGTTTATCTTTTGTCTGTTACTGGAGTGATATATGCATCGTTGTGTGCAATTAGACAGACAGATTTAAAGAGAATAATTGCCTATTCTTCAGTAGCTCATATGAATTGTGTTACTTTGGGGATTTTTAGTTTTAATATCATTGGTTTAGAGGGTTCTATACTACAGAGTATAAGTCATGGATTTGTTGCAGGTGCTATGTTCTTCCTTATTGGTATGCTATACGACCGTTACCACAGTAGATTCTTATATTATTATGGAGGATTAGTTCATATGATGCCTATTTACTCAGCTTTGTTTCTTATTTTTACAATGGCAAATATTGCTTTACCAGGAACTAGTAGTTTTGTGGGAGAGTTTCTACTGCTTTTAGGTATCTATAAAACAAATATAGTTAGTGCTATAATAGGGGCTACTG
>CAILDT010000726.1 GCA_903833025.1 uncultured Bacteroidota bacterium
AGACGAAAAAAACAAGCGTGGGTAATGCACGAAATAGGTATTCTTTATAGTAAAAATGGAAGAGGAAAGGACGCGAAGAATTATTATTTGAGTTCTTTAAATTTATATATAAAAAATAATGAGGAAGAAGGGATGGCAATGTCCTATGGGGAGATTGGCACTGCTTATGAATATGAAAATAATTTTAGCGAAGCGATGAGTTATTATGTTAAGTCATATAATCTGTATAGAAAAATGCATTCGGATTTAGGCAGTTCTTATGGTGCGGATTATATCGCTGGAATTTTTTCGCAACAGAATAACTTTGATTCTGCTATTTATTATGAAAACATATCGCTTGATTTAAGAATAAAAGTAAAAGACAAACACGCTGAATCAATAAGTATAAATAATCTTGGAGAAATATATTTTGCTAAGAAGGATTACAAAAAAGCATTGGATTGTTTTAAAAGAAGTACTTCCCTTGCAAAGCTTCACGGGTTTATAGATTTAGAACAATATGGATATGACTATTTATCTAAGTGTTATAATGAATTAGGAGATTATAAAAATGCTTTTTTATATCAAAAACGACACGCTGAAATGAAGGATAGTATGTTTAACGACTCGCGCGCAAAACAATTAAGTGAATTACAAACCAAATATGAAACAGAAAAAAAGGACAATGAAATAAAAACATTACAAGGAGAAAAAACAATAAGTTCTCTTAAAATAAGTGAACAAAATTTAATATTGCAGAAAAGAAATTATTTACTTGCTCTTGTACTATTAATATTAATAGTGCTTTTATCTGGTTCTTATTTTTATTACAGCAGATTGAAACTAAAAAATCAACTGGCGAAAGAAAAAGCAATCAAAGAAACCGAAGAGCACGAACGAATGAGAATAGCGAAAGATATTCACGATGATTTGGGTTCAGGCTTATCGAAAATAAATTTCTTGAGTGAAATAATTTATGGCAAATCCGAACATTTGCCAGAGATAAGGCATAGCAGTGAATCGGTGAAAGAAACCGCTAAGAGAATGATAGACAATATGCGCGATTTAATATGGGCGTTAAATCCCGACAATACTACACTGCCTAATTTAATTGCCCGTATGCGTGAATATACAACTGATTACCTCGAAGATTTTCCTATAGAAATAAAATATTCTTTTCCTGATAATGTTCCCCAAACATCAATAAATAAGGAAAGCCATCGTGAATTGTTTATGATTGTAAAAGAGACTTTAAATAATATTTCAAAACATTCTAAAGCAACAGAGATTTTATTTAACGTAAATATTACCAACGATAATTTTTCGTTTTCAATAAGAGATAATGGAATAGGTTTTAACGAAGAAACAATAAAAAGAGGAAATGGATTAAGGAATATGAACAGCAGAATTACTGCTTTAGGTGGGATATTCGAAGTTAAAAGTGAACCGAATAAATATACTTTGATTGCCGTTTCTGTCCCTCTTCAAAAAATAATAAAAACATAGAATACTACTAAAGTAGTACTCCTATTTATACAATCTTAAATAACTTTGCGCAATGGATATTAAAGTAGGAATAGTAGAAGACGAGCATCAAATAAGAGAAAGTCTTCTTATATTAATCAATGGCAGCGAAGGTTTTAGTTGTGTAAATGGCTATGAAAGTGCAGAAGATGCAATTAGAGAAATGCCTGCCCTATATTTAGATGTTGTATTAATGGATATTCATCTTCCGGGCAAAAATGGGATTGAATGTATTACTGAATTGAAGCCCCTTTGCCCCACTACTCAATTTATGATGTGTACTGCTTTCGAAGATACTGAGTCGGTATTTAATGCTTTAAAAGCAGGCGCGACAGGCTATCTTACCAAAACCACTCAACCGTCAAAGATACTGGATGCTATTGTTGATGTGAATAATGGCGGCTCGCCAATGAGCAGTAATATTGCCCGTAAAATAGTTGCTTCGTTTCAGAAAGAGAAAAAAGAAAATGTTGAATTACAAAAGCTTTCGGAGCGCGAGCAGTAAATACTTCAACTACTATCAAACGGTTTGCGATATAAAGAAATTTCTGATAAACTTTCTATAAGTACAGAAACGGTACGTACTCACATTCGTAATATATACGAAAAGCTTCAGGTGAATTCTCGTACTGATGCGTTGAATAAAGTTTTCCCTAAATAAAAGTTTCCTTCCTTCTTCCATCATTTCTTCTCTTTTAAAATTACTACTATTTGGTGATTGTTGCACTTTGCTGCTTCCTCTACTTTTGTCGCATAAAAATAACTAACTATTTAAACAATTAAAAACAAAACAAAATGAAAACAAAAAATTTACTTATCGCAGTACTATTATTAATGGGAACTGCAAAAATGTATGCTACCGATTTATGTGTAGCTGAAAACGGAACTGGTGGTTGCTATTCCACAATTACGGATGCAATTAATGCGGCATCAAATGGCGACAGAATTATTATTAACCCTAAAGCAGGTAATGCCCCGTATGCGGAAAACCTTACCATTACTAAAACATTACAGTTCCTTTGTAATGTGGAAGGTGGGCAATATGCTGTACTTGGCAATATAACAATTACCCCGGCGGCAAATAGGGTTGTTGTTTTTATCGGGATGAATAATTTGCAAGGTTACTTAACTGCAATTGGCAATAGCCCTGCAGGTGCAAGGTAAGTGTAATGAATTGCAACTTTGTAACAGGATATGTTGATTTGGATTTTGACAATTTTGATGTTACCGTTGCTTCGTGTGTGTTTAACGACGGGTATGTTAAAATGCGCTATGGAAGAGTAATTGGAAATGATATTACTACCGTAAATAATTATTATACGCCATCGAGTTATTATCGTACTTCTATTTATGTAGGTACGGATGTTACACCTACTAATGACAGTATTTCAATTGTTGGAAACAAAATCAGTAACAATAATCCATCATCATATTACAATAATGGAATCTACGGATCCACGACAAGCCAATATTATTACATCGAAAATAATTACATAACAACATCGGAAAATTATTACCTGTTTGGAATTTCTATTATTTCATCAAAGAATTCTTCACTTGGAAGAAATAGCATTATTAACAATACCGTTTCTGGACCATTGGTGACATATTTTCACGGTATAGAGGAAGTGAGCAGCTCTGCCAACGCTTATTTTGATATATTAAATAATCTTTTGCTTGCGCAAGCTGGTTCAGGAATAAATGTTTCTTCATCGGGAGGTCCGTTACAAGTGAGTTATAACTTAATGAACAATCCTTTAACATTTTCAGGAATTACAGATGATGGAACAAATAACCTAAGCAGCAATACTACACTTGATTTAACTGGACATCCTAATGGAGGTACTGATGCTATTAACGGTGGTTCGCCAGATGAAGCATATTATGATATTAACTTAACTCGTAATGATGCAGGTGCTTTCGGAGGTTCGTTTACGTTAGATAATTTTTATCCTGTAACAGGTGCTGCACGTGTTTATTTTGTTCGTGCGCCACGCAAAGTTACTCTTGGCAGTACTCTTAATGTTAAAGGAGATGCGTTTGATAGATAGGAAGAGCGTTCTGAATTTATCAAGTATCAACCCTTTAAAATTATTAAGATGAAAAAAATATTATTATTAACTGTTGTATTTCTCTATTGTTGTTTTGGGCTTAAAGCACAAGTAACACAGGCGGAATACTTTATCGACACCGACCCAGGACAAGGCAGTGCAACCGCAATGATTGCTGCTGACGGGAGTTTTGATGGCATAGTGGAAACAGCCATTCAAAGCGGAATATCAATAGCCGGTGTTGGTTTTCACTCTATAAATATTAGGGTGAAAGATACACACGGCACGTGGGGTCCTGTGTTCAAAACAATTGTACACATCGAAAATCTTCTTTCTGTTCGTAATGTAAAAGTTACACAAGCAGAAATGTTTTTTGATGCTGACCCCGGACAAGGTAGCGGAACCGCAATGGTTGCTTATGATGGTAATTATTCGGATGCTATTGAAAGTGTTTTGAATAATGCTACAACTGCGCCATCTGTGGGATTACATAAATTAAGTGTAAGAGTAAAAGATGTTATGGGTAATTGGGGACCTGTATTTACTACCGTTTTCAAAGTAGATAATTTACTTACTACAAGAAACATTAAAGTTTCTGCTGCAGAATTATTCTGGGACGCTGACCCTGGACAAGGCAACGGAATAGCTATGTTAGCGTTTGATGGTAATTATTCTGATGCCATCGAAAGTGTATTAAACAATACTCTTTCCTCTCCTGCACTTGGTTTGCATAAATTAAATGTGCGCGTAAAAGATGTTGCTGGTAATTGGGGAAGTGTGTTTACCACTGTTGTACATATCGAAAATGTATTTAATCCTCGTACATTAAAAATTGCTGCTGCCGAATTGTTCTGGGATACTGACCCTGGACAAGGAAGCGGAACTGCTATGGTTGCTTTTGATGGTAATTATTCGGATGCTGTTGAAAGTGTTTTGAATAATACTTTATCATTGCCATCACTTGGTTTGCATAAATTAAATGTAAGAGTAAAAGATGTGGCTAACAATTGGGGACCTGTGTTTACTACTGTTGTGCATATAGAGAATGCTTATACCCTTCGTAGCATTAAAATTATTGCTGGTGAAATGTTTTTTGATGCTGACCCAGGACAAGGCAGCGGCATTGCTATGGTTGCCTTTGATGGTAACTTTAATGATGCTATGGAAACAGTTTATCAAAACTGGGCGTATCTTCCTAATCCTGGTTATCATTCATTAAGTGTGCGTGCGAAAGATGTTGCCGGTACGTGGAGCCCTGTGTTTACAGTTGCTATACACTTTCTTGCTTGTACATCATCACCAACTCCAACCGTTTCATCAGCAGGTAACATAACTAATATTTGTCCAGGTGATAGCGTATTACTTACTGGTTCCGGTTCGTTTAACACCTATACTTGGTTCAGAGGAAACACTCAAGTAGGTGTTGGGCAAAGTTATTATGCAACACAAGCTGGCTTTTATCAGGTGTATGTAACTGATGTTACTGGTTGTCCAGGTTACTCTGCATTTTATCAGATTACGGAAACACCTTTAAATGCAGCTATTACACCTTCTGGCGCAACAACATTTTGCCAAGGAGGTAGTGTGGTGTTAGATGCAGGCAGCGGTATGGCGTCGTATAACTGGAATGGTGGTGCAACTACACAGACTATTACTGTTACTGCTTCCGGTACGTTTAGTGTTACTGTTTCTAACGGTAGTTGCAGTGTTACTTCTGCACCTGTTACAGTTACTGTTAACCCTGTACCTGCTGTGCCTGTTGTTACTCCGAGTGGTGCTACTACATTCTGTCAGGGACAGAATGTTACATTAACTTCTTCTGTTGCTAATTCATATCATTGGAATGGAGGTGCTACAAGTCAGGCAATCACTGTTAATCAATCGGGGAATTATTCGGTAACTGTATCTAATGCGTTTAGTTGTTCTGCAACATCTGCTGTTACAAATGTTACTGTTGATGTTCCAAATGCAACCATTACACCAAGTGGTGCTATTACTTTCTGTCAGGGTGATTCGGTAATACTTACTGCTGCTGCTAACAGCAGTTATTTGTGGAACTATACCATCACTTCACAAAGTATAATTGCAAACACATCGGGCACGTATTCAGTTGTAGTTACTGATGGTTTGGGCTGTACTGATTCTTCACAAACTGTAGTTACTGTTAATCCAAATCCGGCAACGCCAACAATTAATTTGGTTGGTAATACGCTGGTTTCATCTGCTGCAACAGGTAATCAATGGTACTTGAACGGTGTATTAATTGTTGGAGCAACCTTACCATCATACACATTTACCCAAAATGGATTATATACTGTGGTGGTTACAAACGTCAATGGATGCTCGGTTTCGTCAGCTACTTATAATTTAACTTCCATAAACATTGCGGAACACTATTCAAGTTCTGAAATAAATGTTTATCCAAATCCTGCTGCTGATTATTTATTTATTCAATCAGCAGAAAAGATTAAAGCAATAAAATGTTTTGATTATTTAGGACAGGAAATTTTATTGGATTTAAAGCTTGAAAAGAATTCAGTTAATGTTTCCGCGCTAAGTGATGGTGTTTACTTTATAAGCATTGTTTCTGAAAGCGGTATATCAGTTAACAGAAAGTTTGTGAAACAATAAACTAAGAATATTAACAATGATTTAAAAGTCCTCCTATTATATAGGAGGACTTTTTTTATTCAGATTCTTCATATTATTCAGAATGACAAGTTAAATAAGATGCTTACATTTGAAGAATGTTTAAACCACTTTCTCCCAAAATAGTTTTCCTGATATTTGCTGCATTATTTATTATGTTTTTTCTGTTGTCGTACTTTTCGCAAGGAACGTACGACTCAGGCGATGGCATTTGCCATTATACCATTTCAAAATACTCGTGGCAACATCCTTATTTGTTTTTGGATAGCTGGGGAAAACCTTTTTTTACACTTATATCTTCTCCTTTTTCGCAGTTTGGCTTGTTGGGATTAAATGTGTTTAATATTTTATGTGCATTACTTTCGGCATATATCTGTTACCGTCTGTCGCGTGAAATGACTATGGTATGCTCTATAGCAGTAATTTTCTTTTTATGTTTTGCACCTATTTATTTCCCAACAATGAACAGTGGTTTAACCGAACCATTTTTCGGATTAGTTTTAATCACTTCCATCTATTTATCTATTTCCGATAGAGATTTGATGGCTGTTATTCTCATTTCCTTTTTACCATTTGTACGTACCGAAGGATTTTTAATCCTACCTGTTTTCTTTATTATAACACTTATGAAAAGGCAATATATTCTTATCCCATTTCTTTTATGCGGCACATTTGTATATTCTGTTATCGGCAGTTTTTATTATCACGATTTGTTTTGGATACTGCATCAAAACCCGTACAATGGCAATATAGCTGATGTGTATGGGCACGGTGAGTTATTACATTTTGTAACTTCTTATTATTTTATTTGGGGAATACCTTTAACACTTCTTTTTGTATCAGGGTTAATAATTAGTTTTTTTTACACTTTCTCTATTCGAAAAAATCTAGGAGTTCCAGACAATTATAAGAGTGCTTTTTTTCATATTAATATTTTATTTATTGGTTCGTTTGCTGTTTATTTTATTGCTCATTCGGTTATG
Source organism: uncultured Bacteroidota bacterium (assembly GCA_903833025.1). Classification (GTDB taxonomy): domain Bacteria; phylum Bacteroidota; class Bacteroidia; order 2-12-FULL-35-15; family 2-12-FULL-35-15; genus 2-12-FULL-35-15. Next base: position 7,187 of record CAILDT010000726.1, read on the forward strand.
TGGTGGCAAGGATGGGCAAACTCGTTAGGATTAATAAGAGTGATGGCGGGGGTGATGCCTTGTGTTGCGATAATTTGTGCGATTACTTTTGAAAATTTTCTTTTGTTTTTTGAAGGATTCAACATCTTTAGAACAGTTACTGCAATTGTTATTCTTGTTGCTGTTATCATTTCTCCTTTTTTACAAAGTTATTTTCCGTATAAAGGAGATGCCGAACAAACCACTATAAAACAGGCAGGCGATTGGTTTAAATCTTCGCCATATAAAAACAAAACTGTTTATTATTCGTATCCTTATTTTGCGTATGTAATAAATGCCGACCCTTATAATAATGCCACAATGCGCCCGTTAGGTGCTGTTAATAATGCGAATAAAAAAGCGATACCCGATAGTGCTATTATTATTTGGGATGCACATTTTAGCCCTAATGAAAGCCGATTCCCGCTTGCTAAACTAATGAATGATTCTAATTTTTGTTTGCTCCGTTCGTTTATTCCGCCAACAAATTCGGTTACGTTAAATAATAATACGTTTGCAGTATATGCATTTACAAAGCTTCATTCGCCTTGTAAAACCAATGTGTTGGAAGACAGTTTGTTTTTCCATTTTGATGAAAACAAATCAGCAGTAAAAAACAATATAGAGTACAGCCAAACAATAACTATTCATCCGCAGGAGATAAAAAACTATACAGCTGTGCGTTCGTTCAATTTTAAAGCATCTGTTTTATCTTCTTCTGCGGATTCTGTAAAAACACAAATAGTGGTATCAGTAATAAGGGCAGATGGCAGTGCGGCGTATTGGTTAGGTAACCCGATACGTTTTAAAACTACAACTAATAATTGGCAAGCCATCAGCACACATTTTAATTTTATTCCTGCGGAGTTTTCCGCAACCGATGTTATTCGTATTTACATTTGGAATAATAATAAACAGGCATTTGCTGCCAATGATTTTATGCTTACGTTTATGGGTAATTGAAAATGGATAATGGAGGTAGCACTCATTATCCATTATCCATTTTCAATTATTAATTAATAACAATCTTTCTATTCACCACATTTTTATTTTCATCCGTTATTTGTACAATGTAAATTCCATCGCTCATTTCTCCTTTTTCTATTGTTAGATTCTTCGCTGCGCTCAGAATGACAGTCTTAATTTCTTTGCCTAACACATCAGTTATCTTTATGGTAGTATGTTTTTGTATTTCTGAAAAAGAAATGGTGGTTTGGGAAGTGAAAGGGTTGGGGTATATAGAAAGGGAAGTTGAGTTAAGTATTTCATTTGTATTTACTGTTGTACCATTACAATTAAATTTTGCTGTAAAAATATTTTCATTTCCAGTTAGGGTTAGGATGTCTGTTCCTACAATAAAAGGACTAACATTATAAAAATCGCCTGAAATAAAAGCATTACCATAATTATCTGTAGCAACTGCACTCCAATCATCCCCACCACTTGCTAATTCAGCAGCACAAATTACATTTAAATTATCATCATATTTAACTATAAACATAGGGTCATAACCATTAAAAAGCAATGTATCCGAATCAAATATAATAGCAGAACTTTTGAAACCTCCTGTTAAATATACGTTTATTGCATTGGTAATGCCAAGGCGAACAGTAGCAACTGAATATCCCACATCATTATTAGCTCCTCCAGCCCTTTTTGCGATAAGAACTGTTCCTGTTGGTGAATATTTTACAATAAATGCATCTCCATAATATTGGGAAGAACTCAAATTTGTCAATAGTGTGGAACCAAAAGTAATTGACGTACTCTGAAAGTCTCCTGTTAAATAAGAATTACCTAAATCATCTGTGGCAACCGACATTCCATCATCCGTACCGGATCCTCCAGCACTTTTAGCCCAAAGCACTGCTCCCGTGGCCGAGTATTTTGCAATAAATACATCGTGATTACCAATGGATGTTAAAGTAACAGTGTCAAAAACAAGGGTAGAGGTAAACCAACCTTTTACAAATACGTTGCCTGATGGATCCGTTGTTATGGAATTTCCGTAATCATAACTATTACCTGCTCCACTTTTAGCCCACAATACCGTGCCTGAAGAAGAGTATGCAACTATATATATATTGTCATTGCCTGAATTATGTAATGTATCGTTTCCAAAAACTAAAATAGGACTTGCAAAATATCCTGTTACATATACATTGCTTGATGCGTCAGTTGTTATAGCATTTCCCTGACAAGCACCTCCATTATTTCCCGCAAGTTTCGCCCATAGAACAGTTCCCGTCGATGAATATTTTACTATAAACATACAAACATCATACATTCCAGACAGAGGATTTATTAAAGTAACTGAGCCAAAATGAATTGATGGGCTATTGAAAGATCCGGTTACATATACATTACCCGACGCATCTGTAGCGACAGAATTCCCGTAATCATCCCCACTTCCACCGGCACTGCTTGCCCATAAAACTGAACCTGTAGGTGAATATTTCACAATAACCATATCGCTATTGCCAGCATTAGTAAGAATTACTGTTCCAAATGTTATATTCGCATTTTGATCAATTGTGCCAACAGTATATACATTTCCTGAAGGATCAGTAGCACAACTCATCCCTTCTTCATATTGCAAACCCGTTGCCTGCCTTGCCCATTGCCAATTTCCTGACTGCGAAAAACTTGGAATGCATATCAAAGCAAAAACAATTAATGAATAAATCTTTTTCATTTTAATTAGGATTTTAAACGAGGGGATGCGACTACAAATGTAACTTTTAAAACAACACACCATAAAAAAAAGCCCCGCATTGCTGCGAAACTATACCTCACCCCTTTATCCCCTCTCCTAAAAAAGGAGAGGGGGAAATACGTAAAAAAAACGTAGCACATCACACAGGCACCCCTCTCCTTTTTTAGGAGAGAGCCTGTCCCGTTTTCAGGGGAGGCTGGGGGTGAGGTGCTACAAAAAAAGCCCCGTGTTTCCACGAAGCTCTTTTATCTCATAACTCATAATTACCAAAATCTAATTCGGCGTTATAGGAGGCGACACCACCCATTCCGTAAAACCATTTTTAGTTAAAATTCGTTTACGGAAAATTACTGGTTTGTTTTCTAAACCTGTTACAAGGGTTTTTGCCTGATGTGTAGGCAATATTTCGTATAGCGACCACGTAACACCGCCATCATAACTATAACACCAGAAAAAAGTACATTTTAGTTTTTTTGTTGCTTCCACCGGCACTAAAGCCGTAAGTTTTGCTGTGCCTGGTACTTTACCAATTTCGGCAGTAAAATCCGGTTTGTTAACTTCTCCTTTCAATACTTGGTGCATACAAGCAGCAGCAATAATATCTATGGCTTGGCGTTGATTGCGGCGTACTATATTATTTACGTAGCCAAGTGCACCGTCAAGCGTTATGGCAAGGTCGCTGAATGCAGTTTTTTTTGCAGCTTCTGCATTGGGCACTTTATTGCCGATGTCCCTCAATGCTTGGTCTGCCCTTATATTTTGAGTGTCCCACAGCCCGAGGTCGGCAAAAAGAGTTCCAAAAAAACCATCTACATCATCCAAAATAGCTTGGTGCATAGCTACTGATTCGCCCAAATAATCGCGCTCCTTGAGCGACATACCCAATTTTGCTTTTATTTTGTTTACCCTTACCAACGCTAATATAGATATTAGCTTTACCTCTTTGTTCTTTGTAGCATACACATTTTTGGTAAAATGTTTTTTGCCTTCCCTACTCTTAATTTTAGCGTACGCTTTTTTCACTTTGTTAAATAACCGGCGTTCAGCAACAGTTAGTTTTTGCACCATCCCTGGTACGATTTCCTTTTTAAGGCGTTTTTTTGTTTTCATTTGTTTTTGTTTTTGGTTTATTACTTGTTTTTACTTGTTTGTTATTGATTTATTTTTATTTGTTGTAGGTATGTTTTTTATCTGTAATGATGCACAAATATTCTGTTCCGAATCACATTTCTTCGTTAACGTATCGTTTCGGGTTGTTACCGCACCGTTCCTAACTCCGACAGTACCGCTACGAACTCCGACAGCACCGCTAACGACCCTTTTCAGTAATATAGAGCGTTTTGGAGCATTTTTGGGCTCAAAAACAACGATATTTTTGGCTAAAAGGGGAGTAAAAGTTGTTTGTAAATTCAATATTTCAAAGAACTAAAGGTTGATGTTTTATTCCGAAAGTTTGTCCGCCAAACTTGCTCATCACCTTCCCTCATATACTTACATTGTCCGTCCCCCGTTGGGCGTAGCGTCCCGCTACGTCCTGTTTAACAAGGCGTCCCGCCTCACCACAAAATCATTAATATATTTGTAAAGAATAAATAAGTCCAGAGGACTTGTTAAATAAAACGTAGCGAGACGCTACGCTTAACTATTTCTTAGGTTGCAACTCAATAGAAACAGAATTGATACAGTAGCCACCGCAGTCGGGAGTGCCCCACCACAAGCGTTCGAAACCTTATAATATGTCGCCCCGATGGGGCTTCTAAAGACGTTTAGGTGTGTTTTTCTATTAAGACATTGCTCCTCTGGAGCATTAAGAACTAGGTTTCAGCTCCGTCAGGAGCTATATCTTAATAGAAAAACATAACACACACATAAGAAAGCTCCGTAGGAGCGACATATTATATTAGTTTCAAAGGTTTCGAACACTTGTGGTGCCCCACTCGTGACAATTATTAAGTAGCATCTTGCTACACTATCAATATTAACCGGTACCCGACAACAGTTTACAGAAAAATAATATTGTCAATTCAAATCTTTATCGTAATATTGCAATCTGATTATATAAGAAATGGGCGCAACAAAAACAGAACACTTTACCGACAAGCAGAACGACATTGCTACACTTGCCAAAGCATTAGGACATCCCGCAAGAGTTGCCATCATTGAATATTTAATGAAGGTGGACAGTTGTATATGTGGCGACATAGTTAATGAATTGCCTTTAGCACAGCCAACAGTTTCCCAACATTTAAAAGAACTGAAAAACGCAGGACTTATTAAAGGAAGCATAGAAGGAAATACTATTTGCTATTGCATTGACGAAAAAGCGTTAAAGAAACTTCA
>CAILDT010000727.1 GCA_903833025.1 uncultured Bacteroidota bacterium
GCTGTTTTCCAAAAAATGGTCAATGTGTACTTGTAAGCAAGGGCTGTTTTCCAAAAAATGGTCAATGTGTACTTGTAAGCAAGGGCTGTTTTTTGGAAAACAGCCCTTGCTTACAAACTTTTGTGCCCTCTTTTGGGCTAAAATGAAAACATCAATTTCAAAAATGAGCACCCAAAACCCGAAAATAACACCGTATTTCTTTAAAAATAGTACCTAAAAATCAATAAATCAACCTAAAAACCAAAAAACGTTATGAGTGAAATTACAAAAGACCCAAAAAGTGACCGCCAAGTTTGTGCAGCTTTGGTAGCCGCAAACACAAAACAACAATCTATCCCGAGGGTGGGAAATGGGATGGAAAAGATAAAAATGTTGAGAATGCAAAAGAAGGAACATATTATTATAGGTTAGATGCTATAGGAAAAGATGGAAAAAAGTATGAACAAAAAGGAAAAATAAAATTGACGAGATAGATTTATGTTTTATAAAAAAACTCCTTACAAAAAAATGTAAGGAGTTTTTTTATGGGTTAATTGATACTAATTAAGGAGTATAAAATTCGTAAGCACCGTAATCGGGAATTGAGGTGGAGGGGTTCGGTCTTCCGGCGGCGTTTAAATCTTGTGATAGGTGTTGGATGAATATAGAAGTAGAACCTTGGTCAATAACGGGAGAATTTGAGTTTAAATTATAATTATTGTTTCCTACGTCTTTAAATTGTGGGTCTTGATTGAACGATAAATTATTAAAATGCCCAGCAATGGTGGCGGCAGTGATGGATGAATCTTTGATGAGGCAGTGGTCGAAAAAATAAGGCATCAGTCCAGAACCGGCTCCGGTGGCAGAATCTAATGCTACTTCATCAGCTACATCGCCATATATTATGCAATTATAAAAATAGGCAACGCTATCGAAAGGGTGCACGTGTTCTACGTTATTGGCATCAATATAAAAATTATTTAATACTACTGATGGTTTGGAGCGGCTGGCATTGCTGCCACCTGTGCCGTTGTTAGGATTGGTGTCCCAATAATTAGCGAAGGTGCATTGTTCGAAACGGTATTGTCCGCCAATGGAAAGTGCTGCAACGTATTGTCCGCAATTTGCAAACACACAATTGTAACCTCTTATATGTCCGGTTTGAGAATAAATGGCGGCGGCTTTCATATTTTTAATAATGGTGTTTTCTATTTGCAGCGTTGGAAGCCCGTTGTAAACACAGCTATCCACTTGAATACCTATGGAGCCATTTTTTATTTTCGCCCAATTAATAAAATTATTTTTACTGCCTTTGCTTAACCATATTTTGCCCCATTGCCCCGGAATTTCTTTGTAATCGGCTTCAAGGCGGTCGCCCTCAAAAGTTACTTCGTTATTGTGTTGCCCCAAAACATTGATGGTAGCATCGTTATAAATCATTAGCACAGCACTTTTATGAAAATAAACGCGTGTACCTGGTAGCATAGTAAGTACGCAACCGGGGTCAACTATTGCGTAGCCAAAAATTAAATGTGGTTTATCGTTTCGCCACGTGCTGCCGCCTATGCTGGTGTTGTTTTTACAAGAGATGATGGAATAAGCAGGAAATCCGTTGGTAGGAAATACGGTGGGTTTATGCAAATAAACATCTTGCCCTATAGCGGTAAGGTTTACATATTGTATGTTTCCGTTGGTTTCAAAAATAATGGAATCGCGAATTAATAATGGTGAATTTTGATTGGTTGGGTTTACCGTAACTTGCACAAAAGCATATAAACTATCGCCACCTAAAATATCAATGTCGGAAATGGTGGTGCCAGAAACGCCATCTATATTAATCCGAAATTGAGAACTTGTGCCAGCACCTAAATGAATTTTGGAAATATTCATCGGCTGGCTGTGATTATTATAGATGCGAAAAAGTTTGGTGGTGGAACCTACGTGTGTAAATACAGTGTCGAAGAGAACTGAATCGGTAGAAAAATCGAGCTTTGCGGAGGCATCGGCAAGTATCTGGTCTTTTTTACAAGACGATAAAATGAGGATTGGAAAAAGCAGAATTGCGAGCAGGTGTTTTATTTTATTCATTGTGCAAAGATAATGGATGATGAGTTATAAACGGAGAAATTGGGAAATTATTGTGTGAGCTGGTATTTTAGATAAATTAACAACGGGATGTTTATGGAATTGTGAAAAGTGGGGCATCTCTTGAGAAAAATATATAACTTTGTGGGTTGAAAAGAATGGACGAGGGAAAGAGAGGTGGAGGAAGAAAAAAGAAATTGTAAATGAGTAAAGTTTTAAAATATATTTTCATTTTATTATTGTTTTTAGGGTTTGCTGTTAAAACAGTGAACGCTCAACAAACGTATGCAACAGAAGCTGATTTGAAAAAGGCGGCAACTAAGCTGTTTGATGATGATGAGTTTGAAAAAGCGTTTCCACTTTATTCTCAATTAGCGAGTATTTATCCGAAAGACCCTGATTATAATTACCGAATTGGTGTATGTATGCTTTATGCGATGGGGGACAAAGAAAAAACAATTCACTTTTTAGAGTATGCCTCCACAAAACCAGATGTGGATAAAGAGGTGCTGTATTATCTCGCCAAGGCGTATCATTTGAATTATAGATTTGATGATGCGATAAATAAATATAAAGAATATAAAAAGGTGGCATCGAGTTCGAAAGCGGCGAAACTGCAAGTGGATAGGCAGATAGAGATGTGCAAAAATGGAAAGCTGTTGCTCAGAAACTTAACTGATTTGGTGGTAACAGATAAAAAAGAAATGAGTAGTGCCGATTTTTTTAGGGCGTATGATGTTACTTCGATAGGAGGAAAACTTTTGGTGAAGCCGGAGGATAAACAGTTTAAAACAAATTTGGATA
>CAILDT010000728.1 GCA_903833025.1 uncultured Bacteroidota bacterium
AGTCCTATTCCAAACATTCGACGAACAAGAATTAAAATAATCAGGACTACTGTTTACAGGATGCCATGGTATGGCATAATTTAAATGATTCAAATCGTTTGGACAAGTATCGTAAACCTCAAACGAATAATTTGGAACCAAATTGGTTTGTGCATTTACCGTGTAATACTGAAATATATTCAGCATTAATAACATAATGATGAAGATTTTCATAGTTCAAATATAAACCTCTTTTTGCAATAAATTGCAAAAAGAGGTTTAATTATTTATTTCACTATTACTAATCTTTCAGATTTCACAGTGGTATTACCCTGTTTTACTATATAATAGTAAACTCCGGGATTTAATTGCGTGGCATCAATTATTACACTTGTGTTTTGTGCATTTAGTTGCTGTTGCTTTACCTCTCTGCCTGTTATATCAAATATTGTAAACATAGCAGATTCAGTACTTATAAGATTATACTCCAGCGTCATCGTTCCTATGTTTGGATTTGGATATAATTCAATTTTTTTATCTTTTGTCAATTGCAAATCCCCCACACTACTTCTACCCCATCTTGCTATATTATTTGCACTTATGCTATTACCTACCTGTGTAAATTCACCACCTACATATAAATTACTGTCTTTTGCGTATAGAGCATCTACAAGCCCATTTGTTCCACCTCCAACTTCCTGCCAGTTCGTGCCAGACCATTCAGCTATATGTCTTGCTTGCACACCTAAGCCCGTTTGTGTAAACGCGCCCCCTGCATATAATTTATTTTGAATACTGTCCACATATAAATTATAAACGGTATCATTTACACCTTCTCCAACGGGTAACCATTGAGTACCATCCCATTTTGCAATATAGTTTAAAGGAGTTAAATTATCACCAGATGCTGTGAACCAACCTCCTGCATACAATTCTCCATTATAAACCACTACAGAGAATATTGGAGCATTCACCCCGGAAGCTAATGAATCCCAAACAGTACCATCCCAACTTGCAATAAAACCATAACTACCATAAGGGCTACCGTTAATAGAATTGAATCGCCCAGCGGCTATTAATTTATTATTATAATTAGCGAAGTCATATGCATCTGCTAACCCAGGAGAATAATCACCGTTTAATAGACCAGTAGGTGACAAAAAAACAGTATCATTCCATTCTGCTAATTCGTGAACAGAAGATATTCCAGATGAATCACCCACTGCAATAAAATTGCCTCCCAAAAACAAATGGTCATCATATACCCCAAGTCCAATAACTTCTCCATTTGTACCTGAAACTAAGGGGCCTGGGGAAATCGGATGCCAAGTCGAACCATCCCAACAGGCAATACAAGAAGCGTAGTGCGTGGTGTCGCCCACAAAACTTCCTCCTGCACCATTAAAAACTCCACCACAGACTAATTTTGATTTATAAGTATTAAATTTATAAGCATAACCTGTAAAATCGGTTTCGCTTTGATCCCATATACCTAAACCCATAGGTTGCCAATGAAATCCATCCCATTGGGCTACGCTATTTGCTATTGTTGTACTTGTAGTTTTAAAATGACCACCAATAATTATTTTTCCATTAAAACTAGTTATGTCACTTACCCAATGGTTACTTGTTGAATTCGTAACACCAACATCCATCGGATACCATTGCTGGCTTTTTGCAGCACAGGAGAATAGGAGTAAAAATGCAATTATTATTTGTTTCATTTTTCTTTTTATAAAACCGATAGAATCCTATAGATAAGGAATTCAATCGGTAAAATTAACAATTTTATTTTACTATGATTAATTTATTTGCATTTACAAATTGTCCGTTTGTCAGCACTTGGTAAAGATATATACCTTCGTCTAAGCCAATTTGATTTATTTGCAAAGTAGTTTGAGTATCCACCAAATTGTATTTTGCTATTAACCTGCCAGTAACATCCATTATTTTCAACTCTCCAGTTTCTCCTTCGTTTAGTTTGTAATCTAACTGAAACTGACCGCTGTTAGGATTAGGGTAAATTACAGAATACTGTTGTTTTTTGGTTACAATAGGAGAATTTGAATGACTCATACTTTTTTCGGACACATCGGGTACGCTACCAATTGGCTCTAAATATACGTTTCCGAATAATTCTTCTAATATCCGAATAGCATATAAATATCCATCTTTGGTGGTATCATTAGCTACTTGTCGCACTTTATATAGTTCGGTAGAATCGGAAATTAAGTATTGAAGCGAAAGTCCATTTTGCTTCATATTTTTATACAAATCAAACATTTTACCAATATTTTCCTTACCTGCTGTGGTGTCCATTATTGCAGTTATAGAATCCACTTTGGTATAGTCCCCCTTTTCTATGTATAAGGAAGCAAGTGAACCCGAACGGTCATCGGTGCTGTCGGCAAATTCTTTTTGTGTGCCAATTAACGAATCTAATTTGTAACTGTAAGTAGCTTTATTGTTAATGTTTCGTAGCATATCATTTTTTCTTATAGCTACATCAAATTGATAATTACTTATTCCGTAATTCATCATCTGTCTTGCCGATACACCTGTTTGCACACTATCAATAAGTGCGTGATTGGTTGCAGATAAATTAATGGTATTTAAACTATCCTTTACTTGCTGTGTTACTGGGCTATTGGCAATAATTATATCTTTTACATCATCGCC
>CAILDT010000729.1 GCA_903833025.1 uncultured Bacteroidota bacterium
AGCAGGTTTCACAGCTGGCGGTTCATTAAATGCTGTTCTTTCGGTGAAGAACTCTTTGCAGTTCGAAATCCTTTACACTCAAAAGGGAAGCTACCAACCAGCTGATTCAACTAATGGTTATATATTTTATAAATTGAATTTGAACTACCTCGAAGTCCCTTTAATGTTTAAGCACAAAATAACTTTTAGTATCAGAAAAAAACCTATCACAAATTTTTATCTCGAAGCAGGTCCATCGTATGGCAGGTTGATAAATGTAAAACAAGAAGGCACTTATAATTATGGCAGTGCGTATCAGAATAATTTCAAGGATGATGAGTTTGCAATTAACCTCGGCGTTGGCTGCCGGTTAGCAAAACATCTTTTTGTAAATGTGAGGTATTGCAATTCTATCACGTCTGTTATTAGACAAAATACTGGTGTTTCTACAAACGGTTTCTTTTGGTACACCTTTAATAAAGGAGATAATGTACTCTTCTCCTTCACATTGCGTTACGTATTCAGCAATCCGGAAAAAGAAAAATTAAAGGAAGCAGATTTCTAATTAGCCAATCATTGAGCTGGATTTAGCTCCCACCAGTTCCACAGCAGTTTTTATTATACCATCTATATCAAAACCACACTCTGCGTGTAGTTCCTTTTGCTCTCCGTGTTCAATATATTTATCAGGTATGCCGAGGCGTTTTACGTTTGCATTATAATTATGGTCCGCCATAAACTCAATTACTGCACTGCCCATACCACCCATTACACAACCATCTTCAACGGTTATTACTTTTGTATGTTTTGAAAATACTTCGTGCAATAATTCTTCATCAATTGGTTTTACAAATCGCATATCATAATGCGCTACTTTAATTCCCTTTGTTTCTAACTGTTTGCAAGCTTCTATTGCGTAGTTGCCAATATGTCCGATAGTTAAAATAGCTATATCATCACCATTTTGAATACGCTGTCCTTTGCCTATTGTTATTTTTTTAAACGGAGTTTTCCACTCTGTCATCACACCGTTTCCGCGAGGATAGCGTATAGAGAATGGTCCTTTGTTTTCTTCCAGTTGTGCGGTGTACATTAGGTTTCGCAATTCTTCTTCATTCATTGGTGCGGAAACAATCATATTAGGGATGCAACGGAAATACGCTAAATCATACGCTCCGTGATGTGTTGGACCATCGGCGCCTGCAAATCCTCCTCTATCCAAACAAAATATTACGTGCAGATTTTGTAACGCAACATCGTGTACCACTTGGTCGTAGGCACGTTGCATAAAGGACGAATAAATATTACAGAACGGAATTAACCCTTGTGTTGCTAATCCTGCGGAAAAAGTAACCGCGTGCTGTTCGGCAATACCTACATCAAAAGCTCTATCCGGCATTGCTTTCATCATTATGTTTAACGAACAACCACTTGGCATTGCAGGTGTAATACCCATTATTTTATCATTCTTTTCGGCAAGTTCCACAATGGTATAACCAAACACATCTTGGTATTTTGGTGGTTGTGGTTCTTTAGGTACTATCTTTATTATTTCTCCTGTATCTTTATTGAATAAGCCCGGAGAGTGCCACACAGTTTGGTTTCCTTCTTCCGAAAATTTATATCCTTTGCCTTTTTGTGTCAAGCAATGTAATATTTTGGGTCCAGGAATATCTTTTAAATCCTGAAATACTTTTGTTAATCGTTCCACATCGTGCCCGTCAACAGGTCCGAAATAGCGGAACTTGAGCGACTCAAACATATTGGATTGTTGAAGCAATGATGTTTTTATTCCGTTCTCAATCTTCGAAACTATCTCCTGTGCATTAGGTCCAAACTTGCTTATTTTACCAAGCATTTTCCAAATGTCATCTTTTAATCTGTTGTAAGTATGCGAGGTAGTTATGTCGGTTAAATATTCTTTCAATGCGCCTACATTAGGGTCGATGGACATACAATTATCATTGAGCACCACCAATAAATTAGAGTGCGCAATGCCAGCGTGATTAAGTGCTTCAAACGCCATTCCGGCTGTCATAGCACCATCGCCGATTACTGCAATGTGTTGTCTGCTTTTTTCTCCTTTGTAGTTAGATGCTACCGCCATACCCAATGCCGCACCAATGGAGGTGGACGAATGCCCTACTCCAAAAGTATCATATTCGCTTTCGCTACGTTTCGGGAAACCGCTGATGCCTTTATAGATACGATTCGTGGCAAAGTTTTTTCTTCTTCCGGTAAGTATTTTATGTCCGTATGCCTGATGCCCAACATCCCAAACAAGCTGGTCGTAGGGGGTATTAAACACATAATGAAGTGCAACAGTAAGTTCTACAACGCCAAGTGATGCACCAAAATGCCCGCCCTTTTGTGATACTACATCAATAATAAACTGACGCAATTGGTCGCTAACTTCTTTGAGTTGTTCTTCTTTTAATTTTCGTAAATCGCTCGGATATTCAATTGTATCGAGCAGTGCACCGGCTTTAAATTCCATTAATTATTGTGGCTTTTGTAGAATGGTGTGCAAAGATAGATATTTTTAGTACCAAACAAAAAATCCCACGCTAATTAAAGAGCAGGATTTTATTAATCATTAACCGTTAATCATTATTTATTTACCACCAATTTTTTACTTATCCAGCCATTGTTAGTATGTATTACCACATTATACATTCCGTTTGCCCAGTTTGAAACATCAACACTGTATAAATGATTGCCTGCACTTAGTTTAGTATGATTTTCTGTTATTACTAATTGCCCAAGCATATTGTATATGTTTATTGAAACATCGCTTGTATTAGTTAACTCTATATTAATGTTTGCTGATGCTGATGCTGGGTTTGGATAAACGGATACCGCACCAAACATAGTTTCCTCTCTCACATTTACACCTGCTATGGGCATATTGGGTGCGCCTGTTAATCCCGTTTCATTGGCGGTAGTAAGTTTCTGTGTAGTTACATTTAAAATATATTGGTCGGCTACCTTATGTGCCGAATTATATTCTTGCACCATACCTATTATATGTATGTTTTCTGGATTATACCTGTGTGCGCCTCCCGGGTTGGCTGCTGGCAAGGTATAAGTAAACGTTTTTGAATAGGTACTAAAAGAAGGAACGAGTGTAGTTGGCACAACTGTAGTATCACCATAAGCACCACCAATCATTTTTTCAACTACATAGTTGTGTACGTAATCTATTGGTATTAAACCCGTCTGATTTACTGTCCAAGGGCTACTTGTAATTCCCATATTATAAAACGGAGACGATGCATCAGTATAATAAAAACTTGCTGCGTTGTATCCATTCACTGTTTGGTCACTTAATGGACCATACACTCTGTTTTCGGTTATGTAACAGTTTACGGCATATTTCCCTTTTACCGAACCTACAAAAGTAGCATTTACGGTTGCCGAAATTATTCTTGTTACACTATCATAACTCACTGCTGATAATGAAATGGTGGCTGGGACTACCTCTGCTTCGCGAATTGGGGCGTATGCTGCCCAATCGCCATCAAAAATTGCATAATCATAAGCTATCGAATCATAACTTCTGTCGATAGTGCCGCACGGATAACCAAAATGTTGAGGATAAATAGCATCAACAATATTCCCTTCGGGCGAAGACATTGCATCGTTATCGTGAATGGATGCGCCAATAACAGTAGGGTTGTTGCTGCACAATACTGTTATTGAAATACCTGCACGAGGCGAATAGCCACACCAGGCGGCATCATACTCCTCCAACAAAACATTATGTGGTGGTGCAACATCGGGCAACACCGTTATTTGAAAATACGCGGTATCGTCTACCACGTTACTATCTAACCCGCTTCCGTTAATGTCCGAAACCCAAGATTTTACATAATGCACTCCCTGATTGAATGAATACGGAACAGTAAATTGTGCGCCATAAGTTGCACCGTAATATATATTAGGAGCAAATGTTTGAGTGATAACTGCACCTCCATCTACATTGTAATTCATAGTAACCGAAGTTAATTGCGGACCGCCCCAATCCGAAATCACCGTTTTAATTGTTTGGCTGCCCGACATCACATATTTTTTCAGCATAATATTATTCGCCGTAACGTCAACAGGTCCTGGCTCTATAATTTTAAAATTATCAATTGCCACCCCGTACATCCACATATTTACATCGCTATAATAAAACCCAATCATAACATTAGGCATCCCCACGTAAGCAGCCAAACTAACATAATGGCTTGCCCAAACACCACCTGTAGAACTTAGGACATCTATTATTGCCCAAGTAAGTCCGCCATTTGTAGAAACTCTTACCTGTGCAATTTCTGTATTACTCGAATAAGTAACTCTGCCATAATACAAATCAAATGTAAGTACTGGAAATGCTGCTGAAGTAAAATTATAGGAAGGCGAAATAAGCATATCATTGCCATTATCCACCGCATTATTGGTGCCTGTTGTTTGTGTTCCATCATCATTTACAGCCATATACCGCGTATGCGTGGGTATTGGAAAATACTGGCTGTTAAGTGCCACACCCGATTGCCAACCCGATGTGGTGTTGCTTATTGCCTGTGTTTTGCTCCAACCTGCTGGTAAATTAGTGCCAACAGTTGTCTCAAAATTTTCGGAATAAACAACAGTTTGTCCGTTAATTGTTTGCAATACTCCTATAAAAAGGGTAGTTACAAGAAGTATTGTTTTTTTCATTTTTGTTTCGGGGTTTTAATATTCGGTAAAGATAAACTATTCCCGCTCACTTCAAAATTAAATCTCCAACAAACAAAATCCATCTCCATTATAATCATCATAAAAAATCTGCGTTCCCATCATACACAGTTCTTCCACAAAAAAAATCCCGCTCTAATTAAAGAGCGGGATTAGAATTAATAACTTTCAATATTTTACTCCACCACTATCTTTCTATTCACACAATTATTATGTTCATCAACAATCCTTACAAAATAAATCCCTTTACTCATTTCTCCTTTGTCAATTATGAGATTCCTCACTCCGCTCAGAATGACAGTTTTTATTTCTTTGCCAAGCACATCTGTTATTCTAACAACTGTATTCTTCTGCTCTTCCGAAAAAGAAATTGTTGTTTGTTCAGTAAACGGATTTGGAGCAATTGTTATTTCATTATTCATTGTCAATTTATTTACCCCAACCGTAGTTCCCGGGTTATTACCAACCACCACTATTGAAATTGGTTGCAAATGCGTATGTAACGAATCTACTGCAAACAACGAATCGCAATACGATTGCACACAT
>CAILDT010000730.1 GCA_903833025.1 uncultured Bacteroidota bacterium
CGTTAGCGTTAGCGAAGCAACCGTAGCAACAGGAGCAACCGTAGCAACAGGAGCAACCGTAGCAACAGGAGCAAGAGAGATAAACGACTGGGAAGAGCTCAATGCCAAGACCGAACTCTTGCGCGGTATATATGCCAATGGTTTTGAAAGACCCAGTCCCATTCAGCGGCAAGCCATCTTGCCAATTTTTAATAAGAGAGATATTATCGCGCAAGCCCAATCCGGTACGGGCAAAACCGCGTGTTTTTCGATCGGTATTTTACAACTCATTGATACAACTAAACATGTGACGCAAGCAATGATCTTGTCACCGACTCGCGAATTATCGATACAAACCAAATCAGTCTTAGATGCCATCGGCCGCCTATTCCCTTCGCTCTGTACGCAATTATTAATCGGCGGTACCTCCACCGACGAGAATATTCAACTCTTGCGCGATAAAACACCGCACGTAGTGATTGGCTGTCCCGGTCGCATCCACGATATGCTTAAACGCAAGCGCTTGGCCACCAAAGATTTCAAACTGTTTGTCCTAGATGAAGCGGATGAATTATTGTCCTCCGGCTTTAAAGATCAAGTCTATAATATATTCCAATTTATGCCGTCGAATGTACAAGTAGCGCTTTTTAGTGCGACCATGCCGCCAGAATTAAATACCTTGACCGATAAATTCATGCGCAATCCAGTGAAGATTCTAGTGAAGAATGAGCAATTGACTTTGGAAGGTATTCGACAATACTATGTCGCCTTGGAAAATGACGATTCCAAGTATGAAACCCTCAAGGATATTTACAGCTCTTTGACCCTAAGTCAATCGATTATTTATTGCAATAGTGTGAAACGCGTGAATGATCTTTATGTGGCAATGAATAGCGATAATTATCCCGTCTGTCAAATCCATAGTGGGATGGAAAAAGAAGAGCGCTTACGCAATTATGAAGATTTCCGGAGCGGAAAACATCGGGTGCTCATCTCTTCTAATGTGACCGCGCGTGGTATTGATGTGCAGCAAGTGAGCACGGTGATCAATTTTGATGTGCCGAATTGTGTCCACACTTATCTGCATCGGATCGGTAGAAGTGGCCGCTGGGGACGCAAAGGTGTCGGAATTAATTTTGTTACGCAGCGCGATATGCGGCAATTGAAAATAATCGAACAGCATTATCATACGGCAATTGCCGAGCTGTCAGAAAACTGGGCTACGAATATGTAAGAAAAATACTCGTTCAAATTTATTCTTATTATTCTCATAATAATAATAAATGGAAGAGAAGCATATGGAAGAGAAGCATATGGAAGAGAAGCATATGGAAGAGGAGGAAATTAAAGTCACCGACGGGTTTCAGCTACCCATCGCCTTTATTGAAAACAAGTCTATTTTAGAAGAACATACGATCAATGATTTAGAATTATTGCCGACTGATCCAAAAGAATCATTATATAAATATGTTTTAAATCCGACGACCATATTCGGAGAGAATAATATATCACTCTGGAGTAAATATTATACGGCTGACACGAATTTCTTAAAGGAAAGTCAAATACTTTTAAAGAATAAAACAAATGCAAAAGAAATTAGCAATGAAGAACAAATAAAGATGTGTGATATTTGGACCGAGATTCAAGGGGAAACAGGATTTGCCGAGAAATATAGTTATATTGAATGGGAGCGGTTGGCTTTTTTAAACAATAGTTCAAAATTCTTACAGTGTTTGAGCATTTACAATATGGCATCGCCAATTTTCTCTCTTATGCTACCTTTTATTTTCTTGATTATTCCTCTTATTATTATTAAAGCGCGCGGCTTACCAATTACCATAGAAAAATATATCGAACTTTTGAAAGTGGTCTTTAAAAAACATCAGCTAGGCCAAATATTCGATTTATCGAAAGCCAGTTTTGAAAAAATAGCCTATGTCATTGCTTCCGTAGTGTTTTATGCTATACAAGTCTATCAGAATGTAATGTCGTGCCGTAAATTTTATTATAACATGTCGAAAATTCATGAACAGATATTCACTGTGCGCGATTATTTAGACAAAACAATAGAAAATATGGATGTCCTAGAAAAACAATGTGCTGGCTTAAAAACATATGCCTCTTTTATTGAAAATATGAATGGCCATAAAGCAATTTGTAAAGAGATGTTAATCGGCTTTAAAAGAGTGACACCGAATAAATTGTCTTGTAAAAAAATCACGCAGATCGGGCATACGATGAAATGTTTTTATCTATTATATAAAAATACAGAATTTCACGAGGCGCTGCATTATTCTTTTGGACTTAATGGTTATTTGGATAACTTAAAGGGTGTCCGAGAAAATATGTCAAAGAAATATATTAGCGCTTGTA
>CAILDT010000731.1 GCA_903833025.1 uncultured Bacteroidota bacterium
ATACTGCAAAAACAACCACTGTAAAATGGGATGGCAAGCCTGCAATTATATTTGGGCGCAAACCCAATGGGGAATTTGTGCTCACAGATAAATCTGGGTTTTTAGCCAAAGGCTATGACGGATTGGCCACAAGTCCGGAACAAATTGCAAAAATTATGAACCAGCGTGGTGGTGAACGTGGCGATCTAATTGCTATCTATGTTAAACTTTGGCCCTTGTTGAGTGCCGCGGTTCCCAATAATTTCCAAGGGTATATCCAAGGTGATCTACTCTACACACAAACTCCTCCAGAAGCAGCAGGGGCATATGTGTTCAAACCTAACTTTATTGAATACAAAATTCCTGCCAACAGCAACTTGGGACAACAAATTGGCAACAGTGAAGTGGGGGTGGCCATACATACACGTATTGCTGACCCAATGAGTCCTGCTGAGCCACTGGGTGAGGTTAAACTCCGGCCAGTACCAGGACTGTTGTTGATCACACCCAATGTGAAAGAAATACAAAACGTTCATCCCAATGCCAAATTAGTCTCAGAACTCAAACAATTATTACGAGCCAAAGGCCCAGCCATTGATCAGTTGTTTAGCCCTATAGATCTTCGTAGCCATGGTATCACTGATTTGCCAGCACTATGCAAACGTTATATCAATTCAAGAATAACCAGCAACTTTGACAACCTGTTGCCTGGGTTTGGTGAATGGTTACGAGCCAATGTAACCCCTAGAAAATTTGCCAACATAGTAGAATACCTACAAAGTCCAAGAAGTAACATGGATGGTATCAGTGCTGCGTTCACTGCATTTTTAGGCCTTCACGATCTCAAGAGCGATTTACTACAACAATTAGATCGTCAACAACCAGGACAAGAAGGATGGGTATTGGCCACGCCTGCGGGCCGTGCTAAACTGGTCAATAGATTTGGATTCTCAGCTGGTAATCGAGCTTTAAACAATCCTGAATTAATTAATTGATAAATTTCAATACTGATCGTTTAGTTATTGTATGTTATCCTCGTTTATCAGGTGGCAAATTTTTGATAAATTGCCTAGGATTAAATGATAATTGTGTTTTCCAACATCAAGATTTAGTGAATATAAATTATCAAGAAAAAATTACATATTTGCATAATAAATTAGATCAAGCAAGACAAAATAAAAGATGGACAGATTTAGATCTTGGCTGTTATCAGTTATTCAATGATATTTCTTTTACTTGTATTTCTCTGACTGCAGCACAACTCAGCAATGATAATAATAGATTTTTTTTCTTGGTGGCACACGATATTCCAACTCTTAAAAAATATTTAAAATTTTGGAAAAATCCTAAAATAGTATTTTTTCAAAATTACTATGATTTTATACAACAGCGAAAATCAATAAAAGATCAGACTATTACAGAATATTGGAATCAAGTCAAAGGTCCAGATTGGCCTTCAAATCCACCTGCTAGCATAAGTGACATAAAAAAACTGCCAAAATTTGTACAAGCTGAACTTAAAGATATGTTTAATAATGAAATAAAAATAATTTTTACACCTGATCCGATACTGGCAAAGTTTGAGAAACAGACGCAACAAATTACAAAAAAATTCAACTCAAAACATTGTTATTTTTGGGATGTTAATAATTATAATTCCAGAGAATTGTTAATAAGCAATTTACAGCAATGTTATAATTGGCTTGGATTGACTATATATAGTAAACAAGATATTGTAAATTATTATAATGATTGGGTCGACACATTGAATATTATAAAGAATTATAAGACAATACAATAGGTAAGTCGTAAAATTTATCTCAAAAGATAAATAAGTGTAAGGCAGAATGCCTACATATTAAGGAGATTTTCAAATGGCTTATATCACAATCGTTTCCG
>CAILDT010000732.1 GCA_903833025.1 uncultured Bacteroidota bacterium
TAATGGAAATATAGTACTCCACCTTAAAGGGATAGTACTCTATAATGGAAATATAGTACTCCACCTTAAAGGGATAGTACTCTATAATGGAAATATAGTACTCTACCTTGAAAGGATAGTACTCTGCCTTAGAAGGGGATTTTTTTGTCCGCTACGCGAAATGAAACACTAAGTGTAACGTACTAAATGCGCCTCCGGCAGTCGGTTTGTCGTACGCTCGTTTTTTTTATTCCTCGCCAATTCGAAGCATTATCACTTTTTTGGGCAGCGAAGCAAAAATGTTGCCGCCCAACTACTTATTAACCAAATTTTGCTTTTTAAAAAAAATTATATATATCTTTGTACCTCTAAAACTTTAACAATGAAAAAATTACTACTCCTTGCTCTTTTTGCTTTTATTTTATTTAAAGCAAATTCTCAAAATACCCGTACCGTAGCCGTTTTCGACCTTACTGCGCGCGACAGTATGAGCCATCAAGCTGATATACTTGGGTTGGAACACGTGCTGAAAGTAGCAGGCATCCCCTACATTGTTACTCCCAGTTGGTACACCGCATCGCAATATCGCGTGGTACTTGCGAGCAATACGTTTTGTAAATACGATTCCACTTTTATTCCGTCGCTAACAGTTGCGGAGGAAGATTCTATAAAATCGTGGGTTTTTAATGGTGGCGTTTTAATTGCCCCTAATATGAAGGACACTGCGTTATATGCTGTTTTCGGGGTTTCATCTGTTACTTGGGCTGAAAATAGGCATCATATTATTTTTAATACTTCGCTGGGCGACCCTACTATGCGGTGGTTAAACGATTCGCTGGAACAAAACATTTCTTTGGGCAGAGATAACATACCTACCGTAGTTAGTAGCCGCGCTTATACCACCACTACTGCCACCACAATGGCTACATTTGAAGGTTTGGATTCGGCTTCTATCACCCGTAACAACTGGGGTGCAGGTAAGGCGTATGCACTCGGTGTGAGTTACAAAAATATGGTTACACTGCCACAGATGAGTAAGGACGAAGAGGCGCAACGCACCTGGAGCAACGGTTTTGAACCTACTACCGACGCGTGGATATTGTTTATAAAAGGAATTATTATTAATGAAATACCTAATTCAGTTTGGTTGCATACCAGCCCTTATGATAGTAAATCGTCACTCATTATCACTCACGATATTGATGCCGTTACAAGTTACGATACAATGCACTATTATGCCGATTACGAGCATTCGATAGGTATTTCTACTTTTTATTTTTGCACCACGCATTATGTTCAAGATGGCTGGTTGTCGCCATTTTACAATGCTACCAACATTGCAGGTATTCAATATGTGATGAATCAGGGGCATACCATCGGTAGCCATTCGGTTTGCCATTTCTGGGATTTCGACAGCTTGTATGTGCCGTTTGATGCAGGTATCGGGCTTGGGAATTATACAACAGCTAATTATCAGCCATACGCATATCCGTTCGATAGTATTCATACTCCGCCAACTATTGGAGCCACTGTGCTGGGCGAAACACAGCTATCGCGCAATTTACTTCAGCAGGATTTGGGTGTTAATATTCGTTCCTTCCGGTCGGGATATTTATGTAATAACAGAGATTTAGTAAGAGGACTAGATACCGTTGGCTATACCTATAACTCTACCTATTCGGCTAATGATGTGCTAACCAATTTCCCTTACAAAGACCATAAATTTAGAGATTACAAAGGACCAATGTCCAAGATTTGGGAATTGCCAATGACACTATCCGATGTATTTGCGTCCGACAAAATAACGCAGGATAATTATTTGCAGAAAGAAGCAATATGGATAAATGTGGTAAATAAAAATATGGCGAACTACGCGCCAACCATCATTTTAATACATCCTACCCGGTATTATAAATTATTTGCCGAGCAACTATTAATTAATCAATTGGATCCACGAGTGGCATTAGTAAACTTTGAAAATTACGCTGATTATTGGGTGGAGCGCGATAGTTTGCGATATACTACCACCTTGCAAAGCGGTGTGTTAACCATATTGGTAGCTCATTCGCAAGTGCCACTGCTTACTATGGGTAGCGAAATAAGCTTTGTGGTGGATAACGGACAAGGTTTAACATCCATTGTTGCTAAGGATAGTTTAACGGGTACGCTTATACCTACTATGCAATCCAACTGGGATAATAACGGTACACTGGTGCATTTCGGAATTTATAACACAGGCATAAATGTGAATGGTGGGGTAGGAGCGAACGAAGTAAAGGTTAATTGTTTTCCTAATCCGTTTAATAATTCAACTACTATAGAGGTATGGCACAAGGAAACCAGCCAGTTGAATATTACCATCTTTAATGTTTACGGGCAATTGATAAAAACCATTACCAATGAAAAACGTGATGCAGGTATCTACCGCGAAACGTTGAGCGCAGAAGGTATTGCAGCAGGTACTTATTTCTGTAAAATAACTACAGGAAATAAAACAGTGGTAAAAAAATTAATGATTACTAATTAATATAAAGATGAAAAAAATAAAATTAGTACAATCGGTTGTTTTAATTATTCCAGTAATATTTGCGTTTAATTCGTGCAAAAGAAACAAACCAGCTGATGAGCCGAAACCTGCTAAAGTAGTGGTGGTGGTTCCACCACCGCCACCAACTACTTTGGAATCGCAATTATATGGCGATTGGATTTGCGCTGGCGATACCGTTTGGAGTAGCACACCGCGCTTGGATAGCTCGTATTATGGGTATCATTTAAATTTAACATCAACACAATATCCATCAAATTCTAATTTTGTTACTTACTTGGAGGGTGGACTTTACAGTGCAACTCAAACACCAAGCATAAACGAACCTTGGAAAGAAATTGTTGGCGCACCCACTTATACGCACCACGTGCTTATCATTGTTTTTCCGGCAACCGTTATTATGTCGGTAACTGCGCATAATTTAGTGTTAGCACAAACCGACCATCCAGGAAATATACGTACCTATTATTTTCATAAATAATAATTAGCTTTAAATTTTATGGCTGAACTAAAAACAAAAAAAACAATGTTGAGCGTTGATGATTTTATCAATAGCATTGACGATCAGCAAAAACGAAAAGACAGTTTTACCATCGTAAAAATGATGGAGAAAATAACAAAAGCAAAACCTAAAATGTGGGGACCAGCCATTATAGGTTTTGGCGATGTGCTTCTAAAATACGAAAGTGGAAGAGAATTAGATTGGTTTTATATCGGCTTTTCGCCCCGCAAACAAAATCTTACCTTATATATAGGTGGCGAATCTTTAAATCAACTTGCGTTGATGAAACAACTTGGGAAACATAAAACAAGTAAGGGCTGTTTGTACATCAATAAACTAGAAGATGTAAAAATAGATGTTTTAAAACAACTGATTGAGAGTGCTTACCAAGCAAAGCTAAAGTCATAAGTGATGATAAGGTTCATTCTTTAAAATAGTCATTGCCCTGTAAAGTTGCTCCACAAAAAACAATCTAACCATTTGATGAGAGAACGTCATTTTAGAAAGAGCTATTTTCCCATTCGCTCTTTTATATATCTCTTCTGAAAATCCGTACGGTCCGCCTACTACAAATACTAAATTCTTAATTCCCGAGTTCATTTCCTTTTGAATAAATTCTGAAAACTCAACTGAATTATATTGCTTTCCGTTTTCATCCAGCAATATTAATTTATCTGAGGATTGAATATTCTTCATAATTAATTCTCCTTCTTTTTGTTTCTGCTGTTCGGTGCTTAGTCCCTTGGTGTTTTTAAGCGCAGGAATAACAATAGTTTCAAATGAAATATAATGTTTTAGTCGTTTTTCATATACAGCAAAACCGTTTATGATATAATCATCTTCTGTTTTACCATTAA
>CAILDT010000733.1 GCA_903833025.1 uncultured Bacteroidota bacterium
AGAATTTTATTATCCAATCTTAATTGCAATATATAAATACCAGAAGAAAGTGTAGAGCCATCAAAATTGAGGTTATAAGTTCCAGTGGCTTTAGTGCCGTTTTCTATAATAGCCACTTTGTTTCCCAGCAAATCCATTACAAATAAATCAACAGATGTGTTATGATTTAACGAATAAGAAATAGTAGTGTTATTGGTAAACGGGTTTGGATAATTGGATAACGATTCTTCTGTAGAAGCATTAACGTTTATGCCGGCAGCAGGGTTTAATACATTAATAGTAGTAATATGATTTACGCCGTGTCCGGGATGAATAGAATCGCAAAAAGTAGAAGTACAGCCGTTAACAGTAGTAATGGTTAAGCACAACAGCAGGGGTGTAGAGTTAGCATAAGTATGTGATGGATAAGGGAGAGTAGAGGTAGTGCCATCGCCAAAATCCCATAAATAGCTGTTAATAGTGGTATTTGAAGTAGCAGTATTATATACCAAATAAGAATAGATGCTAACCATAGAATCCATTTGTACCGTAAAATGGGCATTGCAAAAATTGCCTACTGTTACATTACTGCAATAGGTGGCGGAACAGGCAAGGTCTATAGTTGATGAAACAGTTAAACAAGCATTATAAGTGCCAGCACTTGCGTATGTATGGCTGGGGTTAGGCAGTGTAGAAGTATTGCCATCGCCAAAAGTCCAATTGTAGGTATTAGGCGAACCGGAAGTGATGGAGGTAAATGCACAAATATTATTTGTAGTATCGGTAACGGCTGTAAAGCTATCGGTGCAGGTAGAAATGGTAACAGTATCGCAATACGTACTGGTGCAATTAAGCATATTAACCGTTAAACACACGTAATAAATGCCTCCAGTAGCATATTGATGTGTGAAATAAAACGAGGAATCGGTACTGGTGGTACCATCACCAAAATTCCACAAAATACTTCCTGAATAAATAGAATCTTGAGATTGATTGATAAACTGAACTACGTTATTACTACCTACAGTAGTTGAAAAATAAGCACTGCAATTAGTATTTGGTCCTACTTGCACATACGAACAATACGTACTATGGCAGGCAGTATCTGTGGTGGACGAAACGGTTAAACAAACATTATGAAGCCCCGCATAATTATATAGGTGATAAGGGTTTTGAACTGTTGAAAGAGCTGTGGTGTCGCCAAAGTTCCATGAATAGGTAGTTGCAGGACCTGTAGAAAGCGAAGTGAATGTGCAACCATTACCAACATTATCAATAACAGAAGCATAACTTGCATTACAAGAAGGATAGTTATTTATAACGTGAACAGAATCGCAAAATTGCGCAGCACAGCTACTTGCCGAATCTGTAATATGCAAACAAACATAATAAGTACCTGTATTGTAGATGTGATTAGGGTTGACATTATTATAAGTAGCAGTACCATCACCAAAATAGTATTCGTAAGCAGTATTTACTGTAGTACCTGTGGAGGTATTTGTAAACACTACATTGCCATTGTTTCCGGGGTTAACCACGTAAGTGAAATTGGCGGTACATTGTGCCATTGCTGATGCGCCTATTAATATAGATGCAATTAAAAGTTTAATTTTTTTCATAGTTTGTTAATTAAGTTTATAAAGGTAATACATTTTATTTATACTGATAACTTGCTTTTTTTAAAAGGTTGCCCGAAGAATAAAAATAAATAAAAAGGGAGCAGTAGAATATTAAATAAATAATAGTATTTGTTCAACTTAGTTAGTGAGGAAAAATAGGGGCGGCGTATCTTAATTATGAGTTATGAATTATGAATTAGGAATGAAGTTAGCAATCAAATATAAAATGGTGAGGAAAAGTAGGGGCGAGGTAAAATTATTTTACATTTACTAAAAGCGTCTTAAATTGTTTTCGGCAACCCGAAAAATCTATTTCAGTAACATTTATATTCCCTGCGGTACTGCCCCAGTTCAGTGTAATTGAATTGGTATTATCATTTTTAGCTACAGTGCAATCGGTCGGATACGTCCACTCGTATTTACAATTATTAGTAAGAGGCACAGTATAGGTAATATTTTGTTCCTGTTTTGTTACTTCCGTTTTACCAATAATTACTGGCGTTGCAATCAATCCAAAATCATAAGCAGTAAACAAAGTGGAGAAATAATTTTTATCTTTCGAAAACAATCCTCTTCTACCGCCTTGTGTCGGGCATTTTCCGGGGTCAACTAATAAAGCGTGTCCCATTTTATTTATTTTATAAAATACTACCGCATCTTTTTTATTCGCATCTCCATAAACATTGCGCTCTATATCTTTTATATTTACATAACTTTTAATTGTTTCACTTGGCGTGGTACTCACGTGTTTTACATTCGTCCATTGTTTCATCAGTTCAGTGCCGTTTCTTCTATTCACCACCCAATCTTTATTCCCTTGATAAATTATCATATTCGGATATTCACCTTTATAATCTGGATTTTGTTTACGTACCATACTGCCCCATTTTTCTGCTGTTTTCACCCGCCAACCAAGCATTCCCATCATAGCAGTAATATATCCGTTCCCCATTTTATAAGCACCGCCGGCAAAAATAGCTCCTGCATTAAATGTTTCGGGGTAATCCGCCATCATTGTTACACTCATTGCAGCACCTGCCGAAAGTCCTGTAATATATACTTGTTTGGGATTGATAGTATACTTAGTTTTCATATAATCTATCATCTGTTCAATGGAATAATTTTCTCCTCTATTTTTATTTGTATGTTTTCGTTTGTAAAATTTAAAACACCGCATTGGGTTATTAATGCCTCTTTGCTGGGGATACAACACATAAAAATTATTTTCATCACCAAGTTTGCTCCATCCAGTTTGTTTAGAAACGCTGTTAGCGCATTGCAAAC
>CAILDT010000734.1 GCA_903833025.1 uncultured Bacteroidota bacterium
CAATTATTTAACTTGTATTATAAAAAAGATGATTGGTCAATATAATTTTGCTTTATGTAGGGAATATGCAACCTTTTAAATTAATTGACGTCTCCTAAGCGTAGCAAAATAGCAGTATATAATAACAAAGTGTTTGTCGCAACATTTAAGTTGATTGTCGTTCTAATTCTTTTTGAATAGATAATTAGAAGTACGTTTGTCGCAAGAATAAATACATTTATCTCAAAGCAGTAAAAATGTGTGTTTTGTAGAAATGATGATAGTTGCCGTTCTTAAAATTAATGAAATAAAAATATACTAATCTTTAAGTTAAGGTTTTGGTGGGTGATTTTGCAGGGTACTAATGGGTTAGTATTTTTTTTCTCCCTCCTGAACTCTTTTCTTAAATTTAATAAAACGAAAAAATAATTTTAACAATAAAAAGTAATCATAATTAATAAACATAAACAATAAATAAAATCAAACCCAAACCCAAAAACAAATGAAAAAAACAATTACAAACCCAAAAAATCCAACACGAAGTTTACTTCGTTACTTGGTGTGTGCATTCATCCTATTGGGATTTACAGCCACAAATGTGAATGCACAATTAACAAACATTCCCGTAACAGGTTACAATAATGATATTGTGGCGAACGGAACAGGAGCAACCAACACAGCAACAACCGGCTCTATGGCAGGTATGGTTACCCAGCCGGCAATAGGGGTGGATGGTGTAGGTTACACTTTTATAGATGCTACTTATAAGTGGTATTCGGGAAGTGCCGCGCCAACATGTTATATGCCCACTGGCGGTGCAGTACCAAGTGCCTTAACTCCTGGATTAACGTATCAGTTGCAAAGCTATTCGGGCTTTAATGCAAGAACGCTTGCAAGTAATACGTATTCGGGTTCGGTATGGCCCACCACAGGAACGGTTTCTTTGGTAACGCCTGCAAGTTATAGTAATTTATATGTTTTGTATGAAACCGTTCAAAACACAGCTGGACCAACCATTAGTGCAACAGTAACTTTTACTGATGCAACAACACAGGTTTTTTCGGGAAATACGTTTGTAAATTGGTTTACAGCCACAAGCGTTGCCTATACACCAAGTATTTCGAGAGCACAAAATGTTGCAGCTGGTGTGGCTAATGCGTGTGCAACAGGTCCTTATTTATTTCAATTTAATTTTGCGTTAAGCGCAGGAAATTACAGCAAATTAGTTCAAAGTGTTACTTTCAGTTTTTCATCTGCAACAGGAGCAGCAGCAAATACTGTAGATTATTTACACATATTAGCAATGGGTGGTAACACACCTTGTACAGGAACACCGGCACCAGGCAATACAGTAGCTTCAGTTAATCCAATTTGTTCGGGTGTAAATTTCACTTTATCTATGCAAAATGGAACAGGTAGTGGAGCAACTTACCAATGGCAATCATCAGCAAATAATTCTACTTGGGCAAATATTGGTGCAGCTACTTCTGCAACTTTAACAACCAATCAAACAGTTGCAACTTATTACCGTTGTGCTGTTACGTGTAGCGGAAACACAGGAATATCAAACTCATTACAAGTAACAATGAGTGCCCCTAATACTTGTTATTGTGCAAATACCGGTGGTGCTTCCACTTATTATATAAATAATTTTTCTACCACAGCAGGTTCAACAAACATTACCAATAATGGGTCAGGTTTCTCTGCTGGCGGGTATGGGAATTTTACAGGAATGGTTGTAACTGCATTGCAAGGTGGAACTATAAATTATTCGATTACTGGCGGTGGATCAAATACATACGGATTTGGGATTTGGGTAGATTGGAATCAAAATGGAAGTTTTGCAGATGCTGGAGAACAAATGTATGTATCCGGTGCATATTTAGCAAGTAAGGCAGGTAGTTTCACAGTTCCGGTTGGTGCGACACCAGGTAGTACAAGAATGAGGGTTGTTTCTAATTATTTAAGTACAACTCCTGTTGCTTGTACAGGTACTGCTTATACCGAATGCGAAGATTATACATTTAGCGTTACTGCTCTTTCTGTTTGTTCAGGAACTCCAGCACCAGGTAATACAGTAGCGTCTGCTAACCCAGCTTGTTCGGGTGTTGCATTTACCTTATCATTACAAAATACTACTACAGGTAGTGGTGTAACATATCAATGGCAATCATCAACCGATGGTGTTACGTATGCAAACATAGGCGGTGCTACCGCTTCCACTTATGCTGCTACACAAACGGTAACTACTTATTATAAATGTTATGTTACTTGTTCGGCTGGTCCAAGTACAGGAACATCAACCGCTGTTCAGGTAACAATGGCTAGCGTTAATGCTTGTTATTGTGTAAACACAAATACAACCAACACCACTTATTATATTAATAATTTTTCTACAACAGGAGGAACAACCAATATAACAAATAACGGTTCAGGGTTTTCTGCATCTGGCTATGGTAACTTTACAGCACAGTCTGTTAGTGCTTTGCAAGGCAGTAGTGTAAATTTTTCAATGGCTGAAGTAGGAGGAACAATGGGATTTGGTATTTGGGTAGATTGGAATCAAAATGGAAGTTTTGCTGATGCAGGTGAACAAATGTATTTGCCAGGTTCCTATCAAGCTACTGGCACAGGAAGTTTTACAGTTCCTATTGGTGCTACACCCGGTAATACAAGGATGAGAATTGTAGGAAATGAATTGGCAACAAGTCCGGCAGCGTGTACTGGTACTGCTTATACCGAATGTGAAGATTATACGTTTACTGTAATAGCTCTTACCCCTTGTTCAGGAACGCCTGCACCAGGTAACACAGTTGCTTCTGCTAACCCAGCTTGTTCGGGTGTTGCATTTACCTTA
>CAILDT010000735.1 GCA_903833025.1 uncultured Bacteroidota bacterium
ACAAGGAACAACAACAGAATGGGTGCTGATGCTAATTATGGGATATTCGTTACTCTAAAATTCGATTCGTTATTTAAAAAAAGAAGAGCAAATTTCTTTTTCAGTATTCGCGATAGGCAAAATTTTAATGCGCGATATTCCGACGACTTTTATAAACTTGGTTTTTATGGTAATGCGCAATATGCAGGTAAAACAGCTATTCTCAACGATTTTAATTTAAACTATGTTCATTATCAGCAAGCGCAAATTGGTTTTTTCTCTTCTCGTACGGATAGTGTAGCACGTTGGGGAATTGGTATTTCGTTTTTAAAAGGACAACAATATGCGCTGATACTTGCAAAAAAGGCAGAACTGTTTACCAGTGCCGACGGGCAATACATAAATTTCAATACCGGTATGGAAGTAGCACAATCTGATACGGCGCATAAAGGGTTAGCAGCATTTAACGGCTCCGGTGCAAGTGTAGATTTGTATTTTGAAGCACCTATGTTTACCAAATCAATAAAATCAAAAATAACGGTGTCCGCTACTGATGTAGGTTTTATTAGATTCAGCAATAAATCGTTGTATTTAAAACAAGATTCTCTTTTTCATTACACAGGTTTTAAAATAAATACTATTTACGATTTGCAGGATTCTACTTTCGGGCATACTAACAAGGATAGTATTCAAAATAGAATTGCTCCTTTCAAAAAACAAGCTGTGTACGTTACGTTACCTGCTATTTTAAATTTCACTTTTGAAACTGAATTCACCAAACATTTTCATTTAACCGAAGGTGTAAAATATATTTACAATGCCAATTACAATATGCTCATTTATGTAAAAACAAGTTTTTACATCAACAAAAATTTTATGCTTTCCGGCACTTTTGGCTTTGGTGGTTATGGAAAATACAATTATGGTATTGGTGTATTTGCTAACTTTGGTAAAGGTTTTATACTTTATGCAGGCAGTAATAATATAGAAGGATATATTGCGCAAAACAAAGCTTCGGGTATGAGTGGTTATGTTTCATTAATTAAAGTTTTTAAATAAAATGAAAAATATAAAATACATATTTCTACTTCTCTTCATTTTTATTACCACCAATTATTTTGCGCAAACGCAAATAAAATTTAGGAAAGTAATTGGCAGCAACGGTTATGATATTGGATATTCTGCAAAACAAACTTTTGATAAAGGATACATTGTAGGCGGCAGTACCAGCAGTTTTGGAGCCGGTGCTACTGATATGTATCTTTTAAAAACTGATACACTTGGCATACCACGCCGACAAAATACGTTTGGAGGTATTAATATTGATGTAGGTAAATGTGTGCGCCAAACGGCAGACAGCGGTTATGTAATTGTAGGTTATACCAATAGTTTTGGTGCAGGCGGATACGATGTTTATATAGTAAAAACAAATGCATTGCTTGATACCGTATGGACAAAAACCATTGGTGGCACCGATTGGGATTTTGCAAACTGTGTGGAGCAAACCACCGATGGCGGTTATATTATTTGCGGATATACATACAGCTATGGAAATGGTGATGCTGATTATTATGTAATAAAAACAACAGCTACAGGCGATACAATGTGGACAAAAACTTTTGGCGGAGCAAACGAAGATGTTGCCAACTCCATTATACAAACCACTGATGGCGGTTATTTGGTAACGGGCACCAACAAAAGTTTGGGCGATACACTTGGCGATTTCTGGACAATAAAATTAAATGTTAATGGTGACACTACGTGGACGAATAGGTGGGGGAAATTTAATAACTGCCCCGATGCAGCAAACGATATTTTGCAAAGCCGCTATGGTGGCTATGTTCTGTGTGGTGAAACACAAATGTTTGATTCCTTAAATACAAATGGTGTGATAGTAAAAATGGATGCGAATGGAATAATTCATTCTGATTCGTTATATAGAACTTATGCGGCAGGGTTTGATAATTTTGTTTCTGTTACCGAAGATATACGCGGTAACCTTGGTATGGTGGGCGGTATAGCCAACTTTGGTTTAGGAAATGGCGATGTTTTTTTTGCACAGCTAACAAAGGATTGGGGCTTTTTATCTGCTACTACTTATGGTGCAAGCCAGTATGATGTTGGGCTTTCTATTGAAAGTACGCTTGATACAGGTTTTATAATTTGTGGTTTTACTAATAGTTTTAATAATTTACTTTCTGATATTTACCTTATTAAAACCGATACTATTGGCTTGGCTACCACTACCGATAATTTATTTGCTACCAACATTGCAACTTATTCTGCTGCCCAAAATACCGATTTTATTATTTACCCTAACCCTGCAAATACTGCTGCTACTATTGAATACGGCTTCCGTGCCGAAACAATAAAAATATATAATGTACTTGGCGAAGAAGTAAAACAAATTGCGACTACACAAAATAAAATTGCTAAAACACAATTGGATGTTGCTGATTTAGACAACGGAATTTATTTTATTGTTTTTACTTCTAAAGAAAAAACAAGTACTGCCAAATTAATTATTGAGCATTAATTTTTTATTCCACAATGAGAAAACTAATTTTACTCATCGTTTTGTTTTCATTTAAAATTAATTTTATTTCTGCACAAAAGTTATATGGCGGCATTGGCGGTGGTTACGGTATGAGTATGGCTTCCGAAAACATTGCTTCTAAAATTGATAACAGCATTGTGCAAACACAAAACACAGTTGTAAAAGGTTCGTTTGGTAAAGGAATAAATGCAAGCGGATATTTTGGGTATAAGTTAACGCCCAACATTGGG
>CAILDT010000736.1 GCA_903833025.1 uncultured Bacteroidota bacterium
AACTCACAGCTGCAAACATATCGGGTTTAAAGAAAAAAGATTTTGTTTTAGGCGATCCTGGTTTGCTAGCTTCAGAATTAGTTACTCCTGACCGGTATGCCCATGCATTGGGTGTGGTCCCTCATTGGAGTGATAAAGAATTATTTACTAAAGAGCTAAACAAAAGTATTCGGCATAATTATGCTCGCCCTATTTTTATAGACGTGACAAAGCATCCTTTAGACGTAATAAAAGAAATTGGTTCATGTGACAAAATCGTAACATCTTCTTTACATGGGCTAATCGTGGCTGATTCTTTCGGCATCCCGAGAAGAGTGGAACAATTTCCTGGAATGAAAACCAATTCTTACGAGGGTGGAACATTTAAATTTGAAGACTATTCTTCCGCAATAAATTTACCAATAGAATTCGGAAAATTACAAATAGCTTCAAGAGAAATAATAGATACCCGTAAAGCAGAATTATTCGACATGATGAAAGAACTGCAGAGATTATTATATGCGACCATTTAAAAAGCCAGTACGTACTAATATATCAATCCTAGTCCCGTTTCAGAGCGAAGACGCATGGCGCTTAAGTACTTGGTATTGGGTTCAACGGTATCTAAAAGATGCTTTGCCGGAAGCCGAAATTATTATTGGGGTAGACCCCGAAAGTAAAAAGAAGCGCCGAAAGTCTAAGCAGAAACCTTTTTCTAAAACTACTGCGGTTAATAGGGCGTTTAAAAAATCTCATGGAGATGTAATAGTTATACTTGATGCCGATGCATACATCGATACCGAGGTCATTAAGCATTGTGCTGAAAGAATAAGAGCAGCAAGAGCTATTGGATCTAAATTGTGGTTCGTTCCATACCTTTGGATCTATAGACTAACCAAAGATTCCACAATGGAAGTGTTGAATTCTAAGCCTAAGGATCCGCATATCTTTTCTGATCCCCCAGCAGACAATGAGGTAGAGGGAACCGACGGATCTGGATGGGGCCGCAAGTTTGGCGCACTAGTTCAAATCATGCCAAGAGAAGCTTTCGAACTCGTTGGTGGTATGGATGAAAGATTTAGAGGCTGGGGTGGAGAAGATGTTTCTTTCCTTAAAGCGCTAGATACTCTCTGGGCAAAGCACAGTAATACTCCTAACAACGTACTTCATCTATGGCACACAAAGATCTTGGTTAACGACTGGAGAGATGGAGAAGGCAACAATTCTCAAGTTAGAGCCTGGGAGAATCAAAATACAGAAGTTGAATCTAACGATTGGTTGTCGGTGCAATATAGCAAAGCCAATGGAAACATAGATAAAATGAAAACTCTTATTAATGAAAGAAAACCCCAAACCTGGCAAACTAAAATATTGAGGGGCAAATAATATCGGAGGCAAAGAATGGAAGATAAATCTGTAACCAAATTATTGACAGCTATTTGTTCAAAAGTCATAGCCATCAATTTGTTCCGGTGTTACTTGCGCCGGTGCTGCGGGTGCTGGCGCGGATGGTGCAGGTGCCACTGGTGCCGGGGCCGCTGGTGCTGTTGGTGCAGGTGCTG
>CAILDT010000737.1 GCA_903833025.1 uncultured Bacteroidota bacterium
ATTAGTAAAGAAATAAAATTAATTCTCTTTCTTTTTTCTGATAAATAAATTCTTAATCGGATTGAGGTACGCATCGATATCAAACAATGCGCTGTCTTTAGTAGCTTTGTAAGTAAGGAAAATACCGATAGGGAGATAAATTAAAGTAGCCATCCACATACCTTGGTAAGCAGGTAAATTACCTTCTTTCACCATTTTTTCACCAGTGATAGAAAAGATGTGAAAGAAAATAAAAAACACAAGCGACATCACCACCGGCATACCAAGTCCACCTTTTCGGATAATAGCGCCAAGCGGAGCACCAATAAAAAATAAAACAATACACGCAATTGATAATGTAAACTTGCGATGCCACTCTGCCTCATACCTTACCACTTCCATTTGTTGCGATTCGAAATCGCCACCAACGTTATCGGAATATGCTTTCGAATTACGAACCGAATTTGTAGCACCTTGAATTATATTTAATTTTTGTTGTTTATTAAGTTTAGCGAATGAATTAATATCAGCAGAAACGTGTTTTGTTTTATTGGAATCGTTAACGGCAATTAATTCAATTGTTTTTTTATAATATCCTTTTTTCAGTTGCTCGGCAAAGTCGGCTTTGCGTTGATTATTTTTTATTTGCATTGAATCAACGGCATAATTTAACTGCGAAAGATTAAGCATTTGATAATTGCCTTTGAATAAATCTTCTTTCGTTCGAGTAAGCTTAAATTCTGATAAATCGAAACGAATAATTCGCTGGTCAAATTTATCGCGATAAAAAGGATGGGTTTGTTTGTCCTTCGGATTATTCATTATATCATTATAACTTTTACCGTCGAACAGGGTAAGTTCAAGATACATTTTATCAGCTGTTTCCAGCATTGTACCACTTTTTGCAATTAGCACTATATTATTTCCCTGCATAGAACGATGGTCGTAAATTAAAATATCTTTTAACGACCCATCCTTTTCTTTTTTGCCAACACGCATACTAAATCCTTCAATGCTATGGTTAAAAACGCCGTCTTTAAATAACAATGAAGGTTTCGATTCTCGAATATCATATAATAAAGAACCTGCTTTCAGATTAGTGTATGGTAATATATTATTCGAAAAATAAAATGCGCCGATTGATAAACATAAGGTAACAACAATAAGTGGCAGCATTATTTTCTGCAAGGGCAATCCTGCACTTTTCATTGCAGTAAGTTCGAAGTGTTCGCCAAGGTTCCCAAATGTCATTAAGGAGGAAAGAAGCACTGCAAGTGGTAATGCCATTGGTATGGTTGTAAATGAAATATAAAAAAACAGCTGCGCCAATATCGATGCACTTAATCCTTTGCCAACAAAATCATCAATGTATTTAAAGATAAACATCATAAAAAAAACGAACATCGCAATGAAGAACGTCATTATGAACGGACCAACATAAGATTTTAATATAAATTTGTGGAGTGTTTTCATAGCTAAAATTTATTTCCTGAAAATCTTTATCTCGCCATTCATCGCCACTTTAATAATAGTAGAAGGTTTAGTATTGTTAATTTCATTTTGTCTCCAGTTAACTACATAATCTACTTTGCTTATCACCTCTTTCGAAATCTCGCCAAATGAAGATGGTGCTTTTTCACCACTTATATTTGCCGAAGTGGAAACAATTGGCTTGCCAAATTTATGAATCAAATTTCTGCAAAAATCATCTTTCACTATTCGTATTCCAACACTTTCGTCAGCCGCAATAACATTTTGAGCCAATCCTCTTCCTTCGGGATATATAATAGTAATAGGTTCTTCAGCTGCTTCTATCAAATCCCACGCAACTGCCGGAACTTCTTTAACATACCTGTTCAGCATTTTTTCATCGCATACCAGCACCACCATACTTTTATATTCAGCACGTTCTTTTATTTTAAATATTTTATCAACCGCATCTTTATTTCGGGCATCACAACCAATTCCCCACACAGTATCAGTAGGATAAAGTATCGTTCCTCCTTTATGCAAAACAGCCAATGCTTTTTTTAATTCTTCTTCCATTTTACGAATTACGAATAGTTATAAATTCACAAATCAAGAGTTGTTAAATCACTTATTTCAATGGAATACCCACAGTTAAAATGTTTCTTCGGACATTCCTTATGCCCGTGCAGTCCACAAGGTCTGCATTCCAGCTTCTCTTTTATTTCCACCATCTTTGCATTATCACTCAACGGTCCGAAACCAAATGCAGGAACCGTTGAACAATAAATAGCAGTAGTTGCTGCATTCATTGCCGAAGCAATATGCATAGGTGCTGAATCATTTACATAATTCATCTTCGCATCATCCATCAACGCTGCCGATTCTAGAAAATTTAATTTCCCTGCCAGGTTAATGCAATGTTCTTTCTTTTCGCTATTTACTGTTGAAATAATATCTTCGCAAAAATCATAATCTCCCGAAGCACCTAATAAATAAATCATTTCATAAGGCAAGGCATTAATTAGCTCTATCCATTTTTCTTTTGGAAATTGTTTTGTAAACCAAACCGAAGTAGGAGCAACACAAACGTATTTTGATGTTTTATATTTACTTACAGCATTATAATTTTCATTTGTAGGATATAGTTTGGGCTTCGCAAACTCTTTATCCGTAATACTTTTAATCAACTCTTGATTGCGTTCTACCTCGTGCCTACCATCGCCAATAATATGTTTTATCTTTTTTGTGAATAAATTAGACACTGGATTTTTATCAAACCCAACCTTCACTTTCGCCCCAGACAAAGCAAGCAACAATCCAGCACTTGCAAACCTATGTATAGAAACCGCATAATCATACTTCCTTGCCTTTACTTGCTTCAAAATCAAAAATAAGTTTTTTATTTTTTTCTCTCTTTTATTCCAAATAAAAACATTTTTTACAAAAGGATGTCCCACTAAAAGCCCTTCATTACCTTTCCTCAAAACAAAATCAATTTCTGCATTAGGGTAATATTGATGTAATTTCTCAACAACGGAAGTTGCCAAAATAACATCACCAATAAAAGCAGTTTGTATAATTAAAAATCTTTTCACACTTCATTCATAACTTATAATCCATAACTCTAGACTTCCTACCCTGCCACATCATACTCCCGCAGAGCATTATTCAGCGAAGTCTTCAAATCCGTACTCTCCTTCCGTTTGCCTATAATTAGGGCACAAGGAACATTATACTCACCCGAAGCAAACTTCTTAGTATAACTCCCAGGAATAACCACCGACCGCGAAGGCACTACACCCTTATATTCCACAGGTTTATCACCTGTTACATCAATAATTTTAGTTGACATTGTCAGCACCACATTGGCACCCAACACAGCCTCACGTTCCACACGCACACCCTCCACCACAATACAACGCGAGCCAATAAAACAACCATCCTCAATAATAACTGGAGCTGCCTGCACAGGTTCCAGCACACCACCAATGCCAACACCACCACTCAAATGCACATCCCTCCCTATCTGCGAGCAACTCCCAACAGTAGCCCACGTATCCACCATCGTCCCGCTATCTACATAAGCACCAATATTCACATAACTCGGCATCATAATCACACCCTTTGCAAGGTAAGCCCCATAACGAGCCACAGCATTAGGAACCACCCTCACACCCAAATTCTCATAACCACTCTTCAACTTCATCTTATCATAAAACTCAAAAATACCAACCTCCAACACTTCCATCTTTTGAATAGGAAAATAAAGTATCACTGCCTTTTTAACCCACTCATTCACCACCCAGCCATTCAAAGTTGGTTCAGCCACTCTTAACTTCCCCTTATCCAACAGTTCAATCACCTCTCTAATTACATTTTGAGTAGATTCATCCCTCAACAACTCGCGATTATCCCACGCAGCTTCAATAACCTTTTGCATCATGTTTTTTTTATTAGTTCACAAATATATTCAATTTCGTGGTAGGCACAGGAATCTTTCCACCAACAACAACATTAAATTTCAAATTAACTTTCTTAATATCACACATAAAAAAATCCCGAATCACTTCGGGACTTTCCTAAATAAACCATATTCATTATTTAAAATTCAAAATTAATTTACTCAAAATACTGTTTCATTCGTTCAAAAAAACCTTTGTCCTTCCTATTCGGATTTGGTTTAAAGTTCTCAGAATTCCTAATGTCCTCTAACATTTTCTTTTCCTCTTTAGATAAATGTTGAGGCGTCCACACATTAATATTTACAAGAATATCACCACGCCCATAACTATTTAAATCTGGCAATCCCTTTCCTTTTAACCTAAGAACTTTACCACTTTGTGTGCCTGCATCCACTTTCACTTTCGCTTTGCCATCAATAGTCGGCACTTCAATAGTGGTACCCAGTGCTGCATCAGTATAACTCACATAATGGTCGTAAAACAAATGTTGTCCATCGCGTTTCAACAATTCGTGTTCAATCTCCTCTACTACTACAATTAAATCTCCAGCAACACCACCTCTCGCACCCATATTACCTCTGCCACCCACCGAAAGTTGCATCCCTTCGCCCACTCCAGCAGGTATATTAATGCTGATAACTTCTTCGTCTTTCACAATACCATCACCGTGACAATGAGTACATTTATCAGTAATCGTTTGTCCTTCGCCACCACAAGTAGGGCACGTACTCGATGTTTGCATTGCACCCAAAATAGTTTGCGTCATTCGGGTTATTTGTCCACTCCCTTTGCAAGTAGCACACGTATTCATCGCCGAACCATCCTTTGCACCACTGCCTTTGCAGGGTTTACAGGTAACGTATTTATTTACTTTAATCTTTTTCTCAACACCGTTTGCAATTTCCTCGAGCGTCATTTTCACTTTCACCCTCAAATTACTACCACGATTAACCCGTCGGCTTCTTCCACCACCCCCGCCAAAACTACCGCCCCCAAAGTGTCCACCAAAAATATCTCCAAACTGACTGAAAATATCTTCCATATTCATTCCTCCAAATCCACCGCCACCTTGTCCGCCACCACCGAAGCCAGGATTACTGCCTACACCTGCGTGCCCAAACTGGTCGTACTTTTGTTTCTTGGTCGCATCGCTCAATACTTCATAAGCTTCAGCCGCTTCCTTAAACTTCTCTTCAGATGCTTTATCACCTGGATTTTTATCAGGATGAAATTTGATAGCCATCTTCCGATACGCCTTTTTTATCTCATCAGCATTCGCTGTTTTAGGGACTTCCAGTATTTCGTAATAATCTCTTTTCGCCATAATTTTATTGTCCTATAACCACTTTCGCAAATCGAATAATTTTCCCATTCAAGCTGTATCCTTTTTCCATTTCTTCAACCACTTTTCCTTTTAGCTCATCAGTTGGCGCAGGTATGTTAGTTATCGCCTCGTGGATATCAGCATTAAAAACCTCACCGTGGCTTTTCATTTCCTCCAGTCCTTTTTGCGTTAATGTCGATTTAAGTTTATTGTAAATCAAATTAACACCATCGTTCACAGCAGCAATATCATTTGTTTCAGCATTCGATTTAATAGCTCTCTCAAAATCATCAAGAATAGGAAGTATGCTTTTAAAAATATCCTCACCACCTGTTTGTATCAACTCAATCTTTTCTTTGGCTGTGCGTTTACGGAAATTATCAAACTCCGAATACAGGCGTAAAAACTTATCGTTTCCTTCTGCCACCTTTGCTTTTAAGTCTGCTATCTCTTTATCCTTTTCATCAACCACATTAGTTTCTGCAACTGGCGCAGTTTCTTCTACTGGGTTTTGCTCCGTTTGATTAACAGCTTCTTCGTTTACTGTTTTGTTTTCTTCTGTGTTCATTTTCTTGAATATGTCTTTTATATTTTTCATTTGCCCGCCCTACTCAAATTTTTTGCCATCAATACGAATAAGACAAATTGGCATAGAATTGCCAAATAAAAAAACAGAACCCTTTCGAGTTCTGTTTTTATCCTATATATAAGGAGTAAACTATTTCTTTATTAATTTAGCTAAAGCAGCTTCTAAACCTTCACCACGCAATTCAGGACCTTTACCAACTATAATTCCATTTTCATCCAATAAAAAAGGAGAAGGAATTTGTTGTACTCCATAAATAGCCGCAGCTTGCGATTGCCAGCCACCAAGGTCGCTCATATGGTTTTCCCAAACCAAACCATCTTTTGCTATAGCTGCAACCCATTTTTCTTTCACTTGGTCAAGTGATACGCTCATCACCGTAAACCCTTTTGCTGATTTACTGAATTTGGTATCCTTATATTTATTATAAGCAGCAACCACATTCGGGTTTTCCATTCTGCACGGTCCGCACCACGATGCCCAAAAATCGAGCAACACTATTTTTCCTTTTAAAGAAGAAAGAGATATTTCTTTATCATTAGGGTTCTTGAATTTCAATTCAGGTGCTTTGTTCCCTACATTGGTGCCTACTACTGGGGCTGTTTGTTTAATAAATCCAAATGCTAAAACAGATACTGCTGCAAGGATTAATACGATGTTTACTTTTTTCATTTTGTTAATGTGTTTAATGTTAATTGAGTTGCAAAGATACTACTTTCTTACAATCTCTGCGCCAATTTTTTGGAGACGAGTATCAATGTTCTGATAACCTCTGTCAATTTGTTCAATATTGTGAATAGTAGACTTACCATTTGCTGAAAGCGCAGCTATCAATAGCGATACTCCCGCACGTATATCTGGCGATGTCATTGAAATGCCTTTTAACTGATGCTCTCTGTTCAATCCTATAACTGTTGCACGATGCGGGTCGCAAAGAATAATTTGTGCGCCCATATCTATTAGTTTATCTACAAAGAACAAACGGCTTTCAAACATTTTCTGATGAATAAGCACTGTACCCTTTGCTTGTGTGGCTATTACTAAAATAATACTTAACAAATCGGGAGTGAAACCTGGCCAGATGGCATCTGAAATAGTAAGTATAGAACCATCAATAAAGGTATCTATCTCATAACTATCTTGCGAAGGAATAAATATATCATCTCCACGTAGTTCCAGTTTTATTCCTAATCGTTGGAAAACGGAAGGTATTACTCCTAATGCTTCAAAATTTACGTTTTTGATTGTTATTTCAGACTGTGTCATCGCTGCCAACCCAATAAAACTGCCTACTTCAATCATATCGGGTAACATACGGTGAGTAGTACCTGTAAGATATTCTACACCTTCTATAGTTAAAAGGTTGGAACCTATGCCAGATATTTTGGCTCCCATCCGGTTTAGCATTTTGCAAAGCTGCTGTATGTATGGTTCGCAGGCGGCATTGTAAATGGTGGTTGTGCCTTTTGCTAACACTGCTGCCATTAGTATATTAGCTGTACCTGTTACTGATGCTTCATCCAACAGCATATAACATCCTTTTAAATTACTCGCTTCTACTTTATAGAAATCAAGTTCTTCTTCATAAATAAATTTAGCTCCCAATGCTTGAAACCCAATAAAGTGGGTATCTAACCGTCGTCGTCCTATTTTATCTCCTCCTGGTTTTGGAATATATCCTTTGCCGAAACGAGATAATAACGGACCAACAATCATTATGGAACCTCTTAAACTACCTCCTTTTTTTCGAAACTCCTCCGAATTAAGATAATCAACATTTACATTATCTGCCTGAAACGTGTATTCTTCGTGCCCTGTTTTCTCTATCTTCACTCCCAAATCGCGAAGCAAATCAATTAGTTTATTTACATCTACGATATCAGGAATGTTGCTTATTACTACTTTTTCGGGAGTAAGTAGCACAGCGCATAATATCTGTAATGCTTCGTTTTTAGCTCCTTGCGGAATTATTTCTCCTTTTAGTTTTTTACCTCCTGTTATTTCGAATACGCTCATTTGTAGTTATGAATTATAAGTTATGAATTATGAGTTTTATTACTTTACGAAGTAAGGTATAATTGAGAGGTAGATGGGCGGCAATCTTTTTATTTTACCAACTATGAATTGTTAATTGCCCTAAACAAAAACAGTCCCGCAAAATGCGGGACTGCCTTTTATTATTAAAGAAAGTTTAATATCTCTTTTTAAATTTTGAATTGTCGCGTCCACCGCCACCTCTGCGTCTTTCACCTCCACCATCGCCCGAACCTCTTTTTTTATCACGGTCGCGTTTGGTTTCGGGGCGGGTAATAAATGTGTAAGTACCTCTTAACGCATTTATATTTTTTAGTTTCAAGCCACCATTGGATAGTTCGTTTAACTGACTAAATATTACTGTATCGTTTACCGTATCTCTGTTCCAATTTAAATAATTGCCTTTCATCATATTTGCAATTAATTCGGTAAGGTAATCCTTTTCGTCTCCATCAGGAAATTCGGCTGCTTTCTTAATTAAGTCTTCCGCTATTTTGCCATAATGTTTGTATTTTATTTTATGAATAGGTATTTTTATTCTATCCGGTTTTGTTTTAAAAGTAGCTGCAGTAGGCATCGGATAAGGCGAATCGACATCTAATTTAAACTCTGAAATGATAAACAAGTGGTCCCATAGTTTATGTTTAAAATCAACTATATCGCGTAAGTGGGGGTTTAACTGTCCCATTACATCTATAATTGTTTTTGCTACTTTGTTGCGCTCCTCTCTATCCTTAACGGTAATAGCAAAATCAACCATACGTTGAATGTTTCTGCCATATTCTGGAATTATTAAGTGAGGTAAACTGGTGTTGTATTCCATTTTATTATTTATTTAGAGTACAAAGGTATTATTATTTATTTAATGTTTAGTTATTGCACCACTATCTTCTTATTAATTACATTACTATTGGTTGCTGAGGTTGCCGAACCATCTGTTATTCTTACAAAGTAAATCCCTTTTGAAAATTGATTAATGTTGATTGTCGATTGATTATTATCGGGCATAGCAGTATATATTACCTCCCCCAACAAATTAAACACTTCTATCTTACTTATCTTATTCTTCGAACTTATTGTAAACATTCCGCTTGATGGGTTAGGGAAAATGTTTATTGATGATTGATTATTGTTTATTTCATTTATGCCTGCATATAAATCCAGACAAGATGGGAAACTATCAACTGCAAACCATTGCTGAACGCGACGTACATCTGCTTTGTTTTTCTCATACAAATTACCAGTTGTATAAGTAGAAATGGTATCTCGGGTAAATACTTGTGCCAAATCAAACTCTACACTTTGCCCTGCATCTAAGTTAAACGGACCGCAACCTAATACAAAACGCCTGTCATCAGGTGTGTTATTTGATGTTCCTTCATTCCAAGAAGTAGTATCATCCAATGCACCAGGAAACATAAATTTAGTGGGGCTGGCAAGTGTATCTGTACCATTGCCGCCATAAGTAAGTGGTCGTCCATTCTTCCAATGAGCTGAAGAATATTGATAATAATCATCACTACTTCCTCCTGATTGAATCCCTGGATTACCATTAGTAGGGTCGTTATCATTATTAAAATACACAAAACTTGTCATTAAGTTTTTTTCACCCACTTCATCTATTACTCCATTATTATTATTGTCAATACCGTCATTGGGTTGCGCAATCGGACCATTTAAAACCACCGTACTGTTCATTGGTGGTTTTGCTCCATAGGTATTAGTACTCGCCGCAGGGCCATCAAAAGCATCTCCATTATATATCATTCCATAATTATTAGATGGATTGCATCCTACAAAATCATCCTTATACCATCCTAAATCCGCGTCATCCCAAAAGCCAAGATAGGTTTGATGA
Source organism: uncultured Bacteroidota bacterium (assembly GCA_903833025.1). Taxonomy (GTDB): domain Bacteria; phylum Bacteroidota; class Bacteroidia; order 2-12-FULL-35-15; family 2-12-FULL-35-15; genus 2-12-FULL-35-15. The sequence goes on from CAILDT010000737.1 coordinate 9,714, forward strand.
TAGTTATTTGTACTTCTGTTTATTATTTTAAAGTTATAAAAGGTTGTGTAATTAAGCGCATCCAAGCTATCAGTAATATGCGGACAAGCAAAAGCATAAGCTGTGCCGTGAATTTCTATGTTTAATGGCAAGCTTATACTACTTGTGTCAC
>CAILDT010000738.1 GCA_903833025.1 uncultured Bacteroidota bacterium
AAAAAGGCAGTTGGGAAAATTATTACCTTTTCAATGCTCGTACCACCGGTTACCCTTGGGTATATATGTTTTTCGACCCGAAAACATTTTTCTTAATTAAAATATTAATTCCATTTATGTTAATCTCAAATAGTAGTTATGTGTTAGCAACCATATTATTATCGTGGGTATCGTTTGCGGGTAGCTGGCGGCTGTATATAATGTTTAGCACAATTTACAAAAAAATAGCCTCCCATTTAGCCATATCTATTCTCTTTATTCCTTCAGTAGTTTTTTGGGGTTCGGGAATGCTAAAAGATACGATAACACTTTCAGCATCCTGTTGGTTTATTTATGCTTTATACAAAACATTTATTATAAAAGATAAACGCGCAAAATACTTAATTATTTTCCTCATCAGTGGTTACGTTATTTATGCCATCAAGCCCTATATTTTATTTGCTTTACTTCCAGGAGTAATTATATGGGTAACGTATGGTAAAATTGTAAACATTAAAAATAAATTTTTCAGGTACTCCTTTATCCCTACTGTGTTTCTAATAAGTTTTGTTGGTGGATATGTGATACTTACTACAATTGGCGAATTTGATATAAAAAATTTACTTAATGAAGCATCCGTAAAACAGGCGGATTTAAAAAGGGTTGAATATAAAGGAAACTCCTTCGACATAGGTTCCTACTCGGATATAAATGGAGCACTAAGTATTGCACCAGAAGCAATAGTGGCAGGCTTGTATCGCCCCTATATTTGGGAAGCTAAAAATGTTGTAATGTTTTTATCTGGCTTAGAAAACCTAATATATTTAGTGTTCACTATTTTTATTTTAAGCAGAATTCGATTTCTTCGGTTGCTAAAAATTTTATTTAATAACCCGCTCGTTTTATTTTGTTTGTCCTATTCCGTTTTATTTGCACTTATACTTGGATTATCGACCGCAAATTTTGGTGCTTTAGTTCGATTTAAAATTGCTTGCTTACCAGAATTTTTAAGTGCGCTGGTAATACTTAATTATTATATGAGAAATAAAAAAACAACAAAAATGGAAGATGATAACGAAGTTGGAGATATTAAACCTTTAAAGCGTTAACTATTTTTCTCTTAAATTCAGTTCCCATTTCCATGCAGTTTCCATCATCTCGTCCAAACTAAATTTTGTTTGCCATCCCAATTCATTTTTTGATAAGGTAGTTTCCGAATATATTGCCCCTACATCCCCATCGCGCTTTTTGCCAATGGTATAGTTCAATTTTATTCCACTAATTTTTTCGAAAGAAGCAATCGCTTCTAATACACTTACTCCGTTACCCGTTCCTAAATTAAATATAGAGAAATTACTTTTATTTTTGTTTTCAAGCAAGTAGGTTAATGCCTTAATATGTGCAATAGCAATATCTGTTACGTGCACATAATCCCTTATGCAAGAGCCATCTCGGGTATCGTAATCATTTCCGTACACTGTCATCTGTTTTATCTTACCTATTGCGGTATTGGTAATTACGGGTACTAAGTTAGTTGGTTTGTTTATTGGATCCTCACCTATTAACCCACTAAGGTGTGCGCCTACTGGGTTAAAATACCTTAATGCTATTGTTTTAAGTTGCTGATTTGCTTTCGCATAATCTTTTATTATTTCCTCTCCTACTTGTTTGGTATAAGCGTAGGGCGATTCGGGCTTACTGAACGGCGTATCTTCTTTTACTGGCAATATAGAAATGTTACCATAAACGGAGCAAGAAGAAGAAAAAATAAAGTTGGGGATATTAAATTGTTTGCAACACTCCAATATATTTAATAATGAATTAATGTTGTTGTGATAATACTTATAAGGATTTTCAACCGACTCTGGCACCGATTTGAATGCAGCAAAATGAATGATACCAATAATGCTTTTTTCTGCTTCAAATATATTTGATGTTGCAATTTTATCAGATAAATCAACGCA
>CAILDT010000739.1 GCA_903833025.1 uncultured Bacteroidota bacterium
TAATCCGTTAGGATTATTAACTATATTAGCTCTAGTAGATATATCACTAGTACTAGTAGTTATATAGTTGTCTATGTATAGGTGCCCTGAAAACGAGGGCACGGTAGAAAGCAGCTTTTTAGCCTCTTCTGTAAATTTTAGGCGGGCAATCCATTGCCCATTATTCTGTTGACGGACAGACTTAATGTACTTAAGGTCCTTAAGTTCATTGATGGCAGCCTGAAGTACGTCCCGACCTTCCGAGAATTCTTCACTCTTTTTTAAGTCGTCAGCAGAAAACACTCGACCCTTTTCAGCAAAATAATAGAAAAGTGATCTGGCTCGTAAAGATAACTTTGGGTTAATAATTGGTCTTAGCATATAACCCTCCTTCTATATCTATACTACAGTCTATCCACCCTGTTTGGCAAACCGCGAAGTTCTCTTGCGGTAACTCCGGTTAATAGTTGCTCTGTAGTAAGCGATAAGGTAAGACCCACAAATGTAGTTGCTAATGTGTAGACAGCAAGGTACAATAGGCGTGTATTTAAATTAAGGCATGAAAGTAGGCTGAGAACCAAAGCTAGCAGTCCTCGCCATTTGCCAAGAGGTTTGACTAGACTTTCTACAGCTGTTAAAATACACGCTGTAGCTAATCCCGCAATCAGTACTATGCCCATAGATCTATTCTATTCTCTAAATACAACTCTGTCAATGTCGAATGCTTGACCTGACACATAAGTTGTTGGGCTAAAGGTAACATTAATAATCGCATAGGCTGCCCCAGTGATTGTGCTTACCGGAAAAGCATTTCCAAGATATGCCCAACGATCAGTGTGGGTTATATCAACAGTCTTAGTTCTAGCTGTGTCAGTGACGACAGAGTTGCTATTTCCTGCAGCGTCTTTTGAGTTTGTTGTTTTATATCCAGTTAGATTGTCAAGGTACACAACTATTGCGGCGTCGTTAATATCATAATAATCTACTCTAAGACTGTAACTTCCTAAAGAGTTTGAATTCTTAGGGCGAATAGCTACAGAAGAATAATAACCTGCATCTGCAATAATATAAACCTTACCAGTTTTAATACCAAAAGGTTTATTACCGCTAGACCCTGCCGTAGTTACTGTGCAGTACCCTTGTCCATGAGTAGTAATGTCATTTAAAAATGTACCACCAGCAATTTTTCTAGCAAGCGTAGAGTTAACTGAAACCCAACCATTTAAATCTCTTTCAAATGAAGATGAAGGTATTTTAGCACCTGGTAGGTCCTCATACCTATCTGATTCAGTACCCGGAGTAATTGCCCAGGTACTTGCTATAGGCATGTACTTATTAATAGTATCTGTTAATCTTTTTAACTTTGCGGAATAGTTATAAAAATAATTACTTTTTCCTCCACCGATGCTACTAGTTTTTGATGCCCAAATAGTTTTAGCAGAGTTTAAAGGATTTACTAAAGCAAATGTACCGGCAGCGGAAGGATCTACATATGGAGTTACAACTCTTCCATAGTTAACAGCTACCCCATCAATATGACATATAGTTGATGTAGAGCCAGCAGTGTTTGTAACCGATATAGTAAACGGCACAGTTGTTTGACCTGCAGTCAATTGAATACTTGTATGGATTCTGTTCCAAGAAGAAGCTTCGGCAGAAGGAATAGTAAAACTATCTGTACCAATAGTATACGTAGCAACTGCTTTTCTAACCCATGCAGATATAGTTAAGTCTTCTCCTCCCAAAGCTGCTGAAGGTAAGTAAGCAGTTCCAGTTACTGAACCCGTAGAGCTATAAGTTAGCTTTCCAAAATATGCTCCATATTTAGGGCCGATACCCGAACCGTCTAAGGTTACTCTAGTCAACGTTCCACTACCAGCAGTCCAGTCGGTGGTGTTAATATCAAACCCAGAATTAGACATATAGTTATAAAGTTCTTTTATTTCCCACATGCTGTCTTCGGTAGCTTGATACGGTTGTGTCAAAGGATTAGTAATAGTTGCGCCACCATCTCCTGAAAAAAACGGCAACAAGGTACTAGCCTCTTCAAGTAAAACCCCGTCTATCCAATAAGAGTCTCCGGCAACATTGTCCGTAATATAAATAGTTATTTTTGCTAAAGGGTTTCCAGCATCTTGACTAAATGGAGGTGTAACAGCAAAAGTGTAAGCAGTTTTTGATGTAGTTGTTGATAAAGTAATAGGATCACTATCTTCATAGTAATTTGTTAATGGATAGTATTGCCCATCTACATCGGTCAAGATAGAAGTTTGTTGTTCGGTTGTTGCTTGGTTTGAAAACTCTACCCTAATATGTGCTGTTCTTGCAGCAGAACCAAGAATACTTACACTAACTACAATAGATTGTCCTGGATCCATTGCAACCCAATCAGAAACAAGTGCAGCAGTTCCATTAGCAGTGGAGGTTAACTTTAAAGATCTTGTTCCATGAAGAATACCTGCAGTTGTAGTGCTATCTGGGGTAATAGTACCGTTTATAGCGTTCCAAGAACCGTATCCATATTCAAAATCGGGGTTGTAAATGTAGTTTTCTTTTTGTCCACCAAGTGTTAAATATATTTTTCTTGCGTCTTCAAATAAAAAGCTTTTTTCTGCTTCAGCAAATTGAAACATGTCAAAATAAAGTGTGTTAGACGCTGAAGAAGAGGGGGTTAAAGTAAGAGTTACTTTAGCAAACTTTGCGTTTAAAGGGGATAACTTTCCGTTTCTACCTGAATCTGAAGAGGAAGTAAACTCCGCAAAAGAAGTTGTAGTAGTTAATGTTGGTCCGGCAGAAGTACTTCCTAACGATGTTCCAAATTGATCGTACCAAGTAATAACAGCTGCAATAGTTGCTGAAGCAGTAACGTGTCTAGCCCAACCGCTAAAAACATACCGTGTATTTTGTTTAATTGGAACCCCAGTTAAAAGAATTTACTAGTGATGTTCAAGATCAATGCATACAATTATATA
>CAILDT010000740.1 GCA_903833025.1 uncultured Bacteroidota bacterium
ACAAAAGAATCATCGTAAGCAGAAGAAATAACGCCGATAAGCATAGCCACGGCAAATATTAGGAAGGCATAGAACAATTGTTTATGAGAGTTTTTAAATATAAAAGGCAACTCATATTTCCAGAAGGTAACGATGCGCGATTTCTTTTCTTTCTTATTTTTATATATTTCCTGATGTACTCGCGCGGCAAGTGAATTAAGGTATTGAGTAGTTTTTGCTTTCGGGTAATTTGTTTTGGAGTACGACAAGTCATCAGTAAGCTGAATAAATAAATCAGCCATCTCATCTGGGTTTCTGCCACCTTTGGTAGTAAGCAGCGTTTCGAACTTTTGCCACTTGTCGGCGTTTTGTTTTAAAAAGGTTATTTCTTTCACTATTGATTCGTTAATTATCAGCAAATAAACTTGGTAAATTTATATAAAAATTAATTCTTAGCTAATTGATTTATCATTTACTACGTTTTTTAAAATATATTTGTCGCGTAAAGTATGGATAATATAAAAATACAAACCACACAAAATGTGGATATAGAATACGAACTCGCCAGTGTTGGCGACAGGATACTTGCTTCCTTGCTCGATTATGTTTTATTTATTGCCTATTACTTTCTCGTTATATTTATTGGATTACTTACACACTATAAGATGTTTCACCATCCCGCAGCTATCATACTTATATTTTTGCCACTTTTGCTTTATGATTTATTATGTGAAACATTTTTTCAAGGTAAATCGTTTGGAAAAATGATTATGAAAATTAGAGTAGTAAAGTTAGATGGCACACAGGCGGGCTTCTCTGCTTATATATTACGTTGGATGTTACGCATTATTGATACAATGCTTTTTTCTGCTGGAGTTGCGTTAATTGCTATTTTAGTAAATGGAAAAGGGCAACGCATTGGCGATATGGCAGCAGGCACAACGGTTATAAAACTAAAACAAAAAGTAACCCTTAACGATACTATATTAAATAGAGTGAAGCCAAACTACACTCTTGTATTCGCTGAAGTGGCGCGCTTAACCGATAGCGATATTGATATAATAAAGGATGTGATGTTGGTTTCGCTGCGCACTAATAATATAGAAGCAATAGAAAAACTTGCGATGAAAACCAAAGCCGCAATGGGCATTACCACTAATTTACCACATACCCAATTTCTCGCAACAGTGGTTCAGGATTATAGTTTTTACAACTTTGATAAATAATTTTTTCTTTTTTTATTTATCTGTATTAATCTTTCTTAATTATTTTTAGTCCATACATTAACTATTTAAAACTATTTTTGTTGCTCATTATAAATAACACCAAAATACAATGTCGGACAAAGTAAAAGAGTTTAATGATTATCGCAGCAAGATGAATGAAAAGATTTTGGATGCTGATAATATGGTTATAAAGAGATTGTATAATTTGGACACCAACACTTATGCGGATGGTGCTTTGTCATCTAAAACAAAAGAGATGCTTGGTTTGGTATCATCAATGGTGTTGCGCTGCGACGATTGCGTAAAATATCATTTGGAGAAATGCAAAGAGCAAGGAGTTACCACTACTGAATTATTCGAAATATTTGCTGTTGCCAATATTGTAGGCGGCACTATAGTAATACCGCATACTCGCAGGGCAGTGGAGTTTTGGGAAGAACTTCAGAAGTAATAATTATGAGTTATGAATTATAAATTATGAATTATTTTATACGTTACACTTTTCTTTTCTTATTTCTATTTACCGTTTCTATTAACGCATTTTCACAAACCACAAAAGTAACCGGCAAAGTGGTGGATGCTGCCACACGCGAACCTTTACCGTTTGTAAATATTATTTTTAAAGGCACTACAATAGGCGTTACTACTGATGTGGAAGGTTTGTATTCCATCTCCACTACGCTTAAAGTAGATTCTATTATTGTTTCGTACATAGGTTATAACCGCGTTACAAAAGCAGTAAAACAAGGTACTTCACAGGAAATGAATATACCGATGAGCCAAGGAGTGGAGCTGATGACGGTGGTGGTGAAGGCAGGCGAAAATCCGGCGTGGCGAATATTAAGAAAGATAATTGCGAACAAAGATAAAAACGACAGAAAGAAATTAGACTACTACCAATATGAATTGTACAACAAAGTAGAGTTCGATTTAAACAACATTAATAAAGCTACCAAGCAATTGCTAAAACCTTTTTCATTTGTGTTTAATGAAATTGACAGCAGCAATACCAAGGAAAAACCTTACCTGCCGGTATTTATGACTGAGGCACTTTCGGATGTGTATTATAGAAGAAGTCCGCAAACAAAAAATGAAATTGTAAAAGCAAGTAAAGTAGCAGGTGTTCAAAACGCTTCTGTGTCGCAGTTTATGGGCGATATGTATCAGAACGTAAATATATACGACAACTCCATTTTAGTATTCGGTAAAACTTTTATTTCGCCTATTGCTGATAATGCGTTGTTGTTTTATAAGTTTTATCTTATCGACAGTATGGATATTGACGGGCATAAATGTTATCAATTACAATTTAAACCCAAGCGAAAAGGCGACCTTACGTTTTCAGGAAATTTATTTTGTGCTGATACTTCCTTCGGAATAAAGCGAATAGAGATGAGTTTGGCAGAAGATGCAAACATTAATTTTATTAATACCACCAATGTAATTCAGGAATATGTATATGTGGATAGCACTTGGATGATGAAGAAAGAACGCCTTGTTATTGATTTTAATCCGTTGCCTATTGATGATAAAAAGAAAACACGAATGGGAGTATATGGTCGGAAAACCGCCTCCTATAGCAACTTCATCATCAATCACCCTAAAGATAGCAAAGAATATTCTTTAACCGAAAACCTGAAAGTGGCTGATGATGCCTTTACCAAGAGCAATGATTATTGGAAAACACATCGGCTCGATTCGCTTAACAAAGATGAAAAGCAAGTATATCATATGATAGACACTTTGCAAACAATACCAACTTATAAAACGTGGGTGGACATAGTACAAATGTTTGCAACAGGTTACAAGGTAGTTGGTAATTTCGAAATTGGTCCTTACTATAATATGTATAGCTTTAATGCTATCGAAGGAAATCGTTTTCGGTTTGGCGGACGGACAAGCAACAAGTTTAGCAAATGGTATGAGTTAAGCGGTTATACTGCCTTCGGCACGTTGGACGAAAAGTTTAAATACAGCATCGGTATTCGTGCTTTTGTTTCTAAAAAACCAAGAGTAATGGTGGGGATGTATTATAAAAATGATAACGAAATATTGGGCGAAAGTCAGAATGGATTTACGCAGGACAACATCCTCTCATCGCTGCTTGCTATTACCCCTTTAAACAACCTTACCAATGTAAAACAAACGTATGGATATTACGAAAGAGAATGGTTTACAGGTTTTAAAAGTTCGATAAGTGTATATAATAGAAAGATGACACCGTTAGCTGATTTTCATTATGAGTATCAGCAAACGCCCACCACTGTTGTTAATTTAGAAAACATAACTACTACCGAAATACGATTACTTAGTAGATTTGCGTGGCACGAAAAATACATTGAAGGAGTATTTACCCGAATACCGTTAAGTACCAAATGGCCTATCATCACCGCACAATACACACTTGGAGTGAAAAACCTGTTCGGCGGCAATTACGATTATCATCGCGTAGTAATTAACTGGGACCACTTTATACGCACCCGTGGCTTTGGATATTTTAACTATGTGATGGAATATGGTAAAACGTGGAAACCTCTGCCTTACCCGTTACTAACGTTACACGGCGGAAACGAAACTTATACTTACGACCCATATGCTTTTAATGCAATGAATTATTATGAATTTGTGAGTGATGAATATGCCTTCTTTAAAGGCGAGCATCACTTCGACGGATTTTTCTTCAACAAAATACCACTAATGCGTAAGTTGAAATGGCGCGAAGTACTTGGCGGAAACATATTAGTTGGCAAAGTGGACGACCAAAACCGTAGTCAGCTAAACTTCCCAAGTCATTTATACGACCTCAGCAAAGGACCATATATAGAAGCCAATGCAGGCATCGAAAACATATTTAAGATATTCCGTTTTGATGGCGTGTGGCGTTTATCATATCTCGACAACCCACGGGTAACACCTTTTAGTATTAGGTTTTCGCTTAACTTGGTGTTTTAAATGTTTAATGATTATTGTTTATTGAATATTAAAGTAACGCACTTAAAAAGGAGAGGTGATACGTAAAAAGCTCCGCGTTTCTGCGGAGCTCTTTTTGTTAATCATTTTTAATTTCTTTATTGCACCAACACTTTCCTATTCACCACATTTTTATTTTCGTCTGTTATTTGCACAAAGTAAATTCCTTTTGAGAATTGGCTACTGTTTATCATTGATTGAATATTGTTAGGTTCTGAATGAAATACTATTTCGCCAATAACATTAAATACTTTTATACTTTGTATTCTATTTCCACTTGAAATGGTGAAGGAAGAGGTGGCAGGGTTGGGAGCGATGGTAATAGTGTTTGTTTCGGGAGCGGAGTAATTACTAATACCAAGCGAAGAAGTGGTGTGCGCTTCAATAAGACTGCCAAATGCCCTTTTACCATCTGTTCCATTAAAATCGTGTATAGTAGTAATCACGTTGGTAGAAATATTATAGCTGAATATATTGCCGAAACCATTGGCACCACCTTCACTGGTCATTCCATAAAGGTTGCCATTGCTTGCCTGCATCAAGCTGCCGGTAGGGCGGCTACCGTTTGTACCATTAAATTGTACAAGGTCGGTAAGGGTGTTTAGCGTAATATCGTAACTAAATAAAACACCGTTGAAAGTAGGTCCGCCACCATAAGTAAGTCCGTAAAGCTTGCCATTAGGTGCCTGTAGCAGGTTTCCTCTGGGGAATGCGCCATTAGTCATAGCAAAGTGAAACAAATCAGTAAATACATTTGTTGCCGGATTAAAACTAAAAATAATACCATCGCCTGTAGTTCCGTAGTACATAGTAACTCCGTACAATAAGCCATTGCTTGCTTGTATAAGGTCGGCAAAAGGATTGATACCTGTAGGCAAATCGAAATTATGAACGTTGGTAATCACGTTGGTTAGTGTATCAATAGTAACTATTGTTCCGCTGTTATGTGCTCCGCCGGCAGTAGTTAAGCCGTACATTTTACCGTTGGAAGCTTGCATCAAACTGCCTCTTGGGCTTTGTCCGTTGCCCACACCGCTTAAAGTAGCCATTTTTGCATAAGTATTAGTTGCGGGGTTGTATTTAAATATAACTCCTGCACCAATGCTGTCGTCATAAAAAGTCATACCATACATTTTTCCGCTACTTGTTTGCAACAGTTTTCCCATCGGTGCATTTCCTGCATTGCCTGTAAAATCGTGCAAATCGGTATAAACATTTGCGGAATCAAAACTAAAAATGGTTCCTTTATTATTAGCACCTCCTTGTATTGTTAAGCCATAAAACTTATTGTCGTGCCCAAGCAACAAAGTTCCGTAAGGCGTATTGCCGGTGGCTACATCAAACGAGTGCAACGTTTGAAAGCCCGTTCCGTCGCCTTTTATATTAAATATAGTGCCAATAGTATCGGTACCACCTCCTGATGTCATTCCCCACAACAGAGGGTTTTGAGCATTAGTAATAGTGTGCCATCCCAATGTAAGGAGTAATGTAATTAGTAAAAGTGTTTTTCTCATAGCGTTTTTTGTTTTATTGAATTATTATTTTCCTGTTCACCACGTTTTTATTTTCATCAGTTATCTGCACAAAATAAATTCCATTACTTAATTCTCCTTTTTCTATTACTACTTCTTTTCTCCCTACTTCCAACTCAATACTCCTTACTATATTACCAAGTACATCTGTTATTTTTATTGTTATTTTGCCTGTCCCGCTCGTGCGGGGTTCTTCTGAAAAAGAAATGGTGGTTTGAGAAGTGAATGGGTTGGGGGAAATGATGATACTCACGTTAATACTTTCTTCATTAATTCTTGAAGGACCTCCATTACAATTATATTTTGCGACAAAAAAGAATTCATCCAGCGTTGGTTCATAAAGAGTATCGTTGCCAACTATAAAAACACTGTTCTGCCAAAAATCGCCTGTTACAAATGCATTACCAAAATTATCTGTTGCAACAGCATTGTTGTCATCACCTCCACTTGCAAGTGATGATGAGCAAATCTCATTTAAGTTTGTATCGTATTTTACTATAAACATTGGGTCATTATTGCCTGGAGGAAAAAGTAAAGTGTCTGACCCAAACATAATAGAAGAACTGTAAAAACTTCCTGTTACATATATATATGTCGAGCTTGTAATACTGGAAGGGGAAATAGCAATAGAATATCCTTGTTCGGCGAGCAGACCTCCCGCACTTTTTGCTGCCACAACAGTTCCATTCGAGTTATATTTGGCAATAAACATATCCGATGTATTTCCCGTGGCATCTGAGTTTATTAATGTAGAGTTGCCAAAATTAATTGTAGGACACTGAAAAGACCCAGTAACATAAGCATTGCCAAGCGCATCTGCTGCAATAGAAAGTCCATAATTATTATTAGGACCTTCTGCTTTTTTAGTCCAAAGCACCGCTCCTGCTGGTGAGTATTTAGTAACAAATACGTTGGTATAATAAACCGAAGTTAATGTATCGTTGCCAAATGTAATATAGGGATCTCCAAATTCTCCTGTTTCATATATATTTCCTGAAGCATCGGTTGCTATGGAATAGCCTGCATTGCTTCCAGTTCCATTGGTACAATTTGCCCATAATGCCACTCCTGATGATGAGTAAGCAACAGTAAATACATTTCCATTAGTCAAATTAGTTAATGTAATATTTCCAAAAGTAATTGAAGGGCTAATCACTTCGCCAGTAGCAAATACATTGCCTGATGCATCTGTAGCAATTGAATAAATACTTATTCTTCCTCCACTAGCACTTTTAGCAAAAAGCACGTTTCCATTTGTATCATATTTTACAAGAAACATATTGTCAACGCCATTGGGAGTAGTTAACGTATCATTTCCAAAAATTAAAGCGGAGCTTGTAAAATACCCTCCTACATATACATTTCCGGCTCCATCTGTGGCAACCGACAAACCTTGATCATCGTCATTTCCTCCTGCACTTTTAGCCCAAAGAACCGTACCTGTTGGAGAATATTTAACTATATACATATCCGTTCCACCAATACCTGCTCTATGCAGCACGATAGAGCCAAAAGTCATTGTTGCATCATAAAAATAACCTGTTGCATACACATTGCCTGAAGCGTCTGTGGCAATACTCGCTGCTTCCTCCTGGTCGGTGCCTGTTGCTTGCCTTGCCCACGCCCAATTGGACGCTTGCGCAAAAGTATTTATGCTTACTATAGCAATTACAATTGTTGTGCAAAATTTTTTCATTTGATTTTTTTATTTAGTGCAGGGGATGCGATTACAAATGTAACTCTATTTACAAAACAAAACAAAAAAAGCCCCGCATTGCTACGAAGCTTTTTTTGTTAATGGATAATGAATAATTATTTACTGCACTACTATCTTTCTATTCACCACATCTCTATTTTCATCCGTTATCTGTACAAAATAAATCCCGTTACTTAATTCTCCTTTTTCTATAACTGCTTCTTTCCTTCCAACTCCGAACTCTTCGCTCCTTACTATATTGCCAAGCACATCCATTATCTTAATACGTTGTATATTATATTTTGCACTTGTAATAATAGTTTGATTGGAGAATGGATTCGGAGCAATTATTATTTGTTCATCTTCTGCAATTAATTCATTGGTTGCAACTGACGGATTGCAGGCATCACCAACCGTTATGGTTTTACTATGTACTTGTGTTCGCGGATTTGTTACTATTCCTCCGCTGCCAACTGTGGTTACAGGGGTTGAAGTGAGCAACGTAATATTCAATGCGTGGCTATGCGGATTAATCTGATGACAGCCACTGTTGCCCAATGCATCTGTTTTTATTAAATAAATATCTTTTGAATAATAGCCAGGAAGATTAAACCCAATGTTATGGCCACCTATAATATAACCGCCATCGGGTGTTTGGCGCACCGAATTGCCCATATCAGTAATTGCGCCATACACCTTAGTCCACAATGTATCGCCAATGCTATTTGTTTTTACAACATATACATCAATCGAACTTTGAAAAGTAAAAGCATCGGTCATTCCCGAAACAATATAACCACCGTCGGATGTTTGCTGCATCGAATATCCCTGGTCGGCAAACTGCCCGCCATATACTTTGCTCCACGTAAGCAAGCCGCTAGCATTGGTTTTAAAAAGCAACACATCCATTTTACTTGTCCAGATAGAACCTCCTACTGCATATCCGCCGTAAGTTGTTTGCTGCACTTCTGCTCCGTAATTAGATACTGTGCCTCCGTAAGTGCCTGACCACTGCACATTACCCAAACTATCCGTTTTTACAAGATACACATAATTTACACCAAGCCCGAAACTTTTACTTTCGCCACATAGTATATAACCGCCGTCAGTAGTTTGTTTCACCGAATTAAATTCATCATTATCTATTCCTCCGTACGTTTTTGTCCACAGCGTATCTCCAACAGAATTTGTTTTTATAACATAGCCTTCGCTCAATGTACCGTAACTGGCTGTAGCTCCTGCAATAATATATCCGCCATCAGTTGTTTGCCTCACCGAATTACCTGATTCACTATTTATTCCGCCATACGTTTTTGTCCAAAGTGTATCACCATTAATATCTGTTTTTATAACGTATATATCAGTAGCTCCTGCGCCAAAACTGGTAGTATTACCAACCACTATAAAGCCTCCATCGGCAGTTTGCTCCACCTCGTTGCCCATATCACTGGCTGTTCCGCCGTATGTTTTTGTCCAGATGGTATCACCAAAATTATTTGTTTTGATAAGATAAACATCATCGCTTCCTGCACCATAATAATCAGTGAAGCCGCAGATAATATAGCCACTGGTGCTTATTCCGGTTACCAGTTCCACATCTGTACACCGTTCTTCAAAATTGGGTTGTCCTATTGTTTTCTGAAACATTGTTTGTGCAATACCTTTATTCTGAAACAAGTGGAACACCACAAAAAGGAATATTATTTTCGTGATTCCTTTAAAATCAAGCATTGCAAATACAAATTGGGAAGAAGTAATTTTTGTTTTCATAGCATTTAGTTTTAGATAATGTTAGTTATTACTTTTCTATATCGGGTGCAAGTTGTAAATAATAATAATACAAAAAATCGGGAAAGAGTAAACGGTATGTTTTTCTGCGTAAGCGGTATGTTTTTGACGGTAAGTGGTAAATGATAATTTGAAAAGAACAAAAAAAAGCCCCGCATTGCTGCGGAGCTTTGTTTCATCCGTCATCGGACATCAATCATCCGACACTTTACACAATACTCACCGAGCACGGCGTACTATCCGGTCCAGCTTCACCAGTCGGGCTTATGTAATAACAGATAATCCACATTTCCTTACCTACTTTGTCAGCCGTTACCAGTATTTCAAATTCAGTATGTCCTTCCGGGTCTTGTGTTACATAATCTGCCGCTATGGAGGCGGGCTGCCAACACCAACAAAAGCGATGCGCACTCCAATTGCTCCAACATCTTTAGGTTTCTTCTTTTTTGTTGGCATCGAAGGATTGAAAGCAAAAAACACAGGCATTAAAGTAGTGTTAGAAATACAAGATACTACAGGAGCAAATTTAACAGCCGGAACGTATGTTCTACGCGCTTTTGGTTTTGCAATTCCTAAGTTAGCATAATCAGCACCTGTAAGGGTTACTGTAGGATTAGATGAAATTTGTCCTTGCACACCTGTTGTAATTAGTTTGGTGGCAATGTAAAGTGCATTAATGTCTGTAATACTTACAGTTCCATAAGTACTGCAGTTAGTGTAAGCATCCATCTTTGGAGTCCAATTGGTGAACAAAAGTACGATAGCGTCTTTTTGGTCACTCGAAATTCCAAGGCGTACATAATTTGTATTTATATAATTCGTCATACCTTTCAAAAAGAAATGGTATTGCATTATTTTATATGATAAATTTAACATTTCTATTATTGTTTTTAATTAATTTAATGGTTTAATAATTTTTTAAATCTGACTGTTCTAAGGCAGGGTGTTCCATTCTTTTTTTCATTTCCTGCCCATTTGGTAAGCAGATTTTATGTTGGTCATTAGCCGTTTTTAGTTAATACTAGTACTTGTTTTTGTCACTTTTGCCCTATTTTATTGCGTTTCAGAGATTGAAGCAACAACATCGGAAGTTGAACCTTCATGTTGCGATGTTGAAGCTACATCTTCGGAAGTTGAACTTACATGTTGCGAAGTTGAACCTTCATGTTGTGAAGTTGAACCTACAGGAACCGATGTCGTTTGAATTGATATACCTAGTTGAAGCTTCATGTTGCGATGTTGAACCTTCACCTTCAGAAGTTGAACCTACACTTTCGGATACTGAAGCTACATGTTGCAATGTTGAACGTTAATGTTCGGATGTTGTTCCTTCAACATTCGATGCTGTTCCTACAACATCCGAAAACGCTGCTTTTACATTTATTCCTCTTTTTAAGAGAGCGAATCCTGTAAATCTGTTTTTTCAATGAACGTAAAAAAGAGGTGTTCTTCTTTTTTGATGATGCAAAAATATCTTTAAGAATGAAGAGAGTTTTTAGAAATTTCCCATTCAGGAAAAAAACTCAATATATTTTTTGGGAGAAGAATTACTCTATAATTTATTAAAAGAGTTTTTATTCACATTTAAGAAACAGGATTTTTCTTCATTCGTTTGCTGTTGAAGAATTCCAGGATAACGAACATTTATTGCAGCTTCTTTTTCTTCCAATGTAAGTAATTCAATACTTGTAAGCATTTGTTTGTGAGCATTAATTATAAATGTAATGTTTAACCTTACTCGTATTGCTCAAAAACATAACCAGGATGAAAACAATTATTCCACAAAAACATCTAAAAAACTAAGCTGGGTATTTGCATTAAGTTTTCCGCTTATCTTTTTATTACTTTACGGCGGCGATTATCTAACATCGAAAAAGAAAGAAAGAGTTTTAATTAAATCAGCTGAATCTATCATTCACGATAACCTTGACAGATTAAACAAGATGGCGAATTATTTTTTTACAAAAGAATGGGTGGCGGAAACGGGAAACACATTGTACTTATTCTCCCGAACAGATAAAAACTTTCCTCGAATATCAGTTATTGTAAAAGATTCGATAACTGATTATAAAGTATTCCTTGGTTTTGATGCTTACGAGGGTTATAACTGGAAATATAATGACACCGTAAAGCCGGTTAAAAAAACGTTTATATTTGAAATTACCAAACAAGACAGAGATTACCTAAACACTGTTTTTGATAAGAATTCAAAGGAAGTAAGATTTAGTG
>CAILDT010000741.1 GCA_903833025.1 uncultured Bacteroidota bacterium
CGGCCATGGTGTAATTTCTTTTTCTTCTTTGACCAAGAGGGTGGGACCGGAATAAAAAAAGTAATTGAAGCTCCTACTGGGGGAAGGATAAATTGTTTGGCCTTAGCTTCTGCGTGAAGATCTATTTTGTATTTGTTGTATTTCTCTAAACGTAATAATCTGTTTAGGCCGGTTGGTCGTAATTTTTCTCTTGGTATTCTAAAGAAGATTGAATCACCCTGTGTTGCTCTAACATGAGTTTGAGGTGTTATGTTAAGAATTACTTTCCTTGGCATTAGTTCTATCTTTTAATGTTTTTAACAGAATAAATTCTACTGTCTTTGTTACCGACCATTTTTTTCTTTCTGCCAACTTAACAAGTTTTTCATGAATTTCTGGAGATAGATAAATTGTTGTACGTTTCATAGTGATTCACTTTGATGCAAGATACATCATGTTATAACATTGTACAAATTTAAGTACAAAAAAAACCTCCTTTTTTAAGGGAGGCCTAAGAAGAAACATAAAACTAACCGTAAACCTACTTTATCTAGCCATTGCTGATAGCTTAGAGAATTTCTTTGCACCGTACTTTTTACGGCCTACAGAGGCTGCTATAGCTCCTGCAACTTGTTTGGCGTGCTCTGGGCTCATTCCTTTCTTTTCGTACTCTCCTTGGGCCTTATTTGCGATTGCTGCGAATCTTGCGCCTGATCCTAGTTTTGCTTTCATAATATTTTTTTTCTTATGCTTTAGTCTAGCTTTTTTTGGGTTCTGGTCTGTATCTGGCTGTTGTGCCTCATCTTGTTCACCATCACTTGTTATCTGCTCTAATAACATTAGTTATTTTTTTAACATTTTGAAATCTTCTGCATCTATCTTGCCATTTTTATTCATGTCCAATTTGCTTTGCTTACCTACTAAATGTTTAGGCATAGCTTTCTTTGGCATTTTTTCCATCTTTGACTTTTTCATTGAATCCATTAAGTTCTTTATCATAAATTATTTTTTAATCTTCTTGTTGTGTTATAACGGTTTCACCTTCGTACTTGCCGTCTTTTGTTTTGTACATCTTTTGAGAAATAATTTTATGCGCTACTTCTTTACCAGCTCTTCTGTTTAATTCTTCCTTTGCTTTCATCAAAGATATAGTTCTAGCTGTGTTTTCATTTGGATGAGCGTAGTTCATTGTTACTGTATCAGCAACTGGTGCCTCAACTTCCATTTTTTTCATTGTAGATAACGCCATAATGTTTATTTTATTCCCCAAATATACAAAATATTTTTGCCATACCACCCAAATTATATTAAGAAAAATTTCAAAACTATCTACATCTGTTTAGACTGAAGCGTCCCCCCGCGTTTTTTCTCTTGCCGTTGCCTTTGGGGTTGCGGTTTTTCTTAACGGGGTGGGGTTGTTTTTGGGGTTGGTGGTTGGTTTCTTGCAATTCCTTTGGCTCATTGGCTTTCGGCTTGGTCGTTGGTTAAGTTTATGCCGTTGTTCTTGCAGTTGGCTTGGCTTGGTTGGTGGGTGAATAGATTAGCTTATTAAGTTAATTATTGGGGGTTATATTAGAAATAAAAGGGATAATAATGTAGCTACATTCAGATATTTAATTTAATTTTGTAGCTACAAATATTTTATATGGCAAAAAGCAAACCAATTGGAGTTAGATTTGACTTAGAAAAGTTAGATATGATTCAAAAAGAGCAGAATTTGACTTCTGTTCAACAAGTAGTAAATTATCTTATGGACAACTATGGTCCAAAAGAAACTAAAAGAGGGGCACCTTTTAAGAATACGCCTCCTTACGACACAGGTGGCCCAAAACCAGAGGTTAGTTCCAA
>CAILDT010000742.1 GCA_903833025.1 uncultured Bacteroidota bacterium
AATGGTCGGAGGGTAACGATATTTGCAATTTAGTAAGAGATTATATTGATACGCCCTTAGACAAACTATTGAATAAAAAATTTAAAGAAGACACATTCAAAATAATTTTACAATATTTATGGGAGCGAACACAAGAAGATGTTGTATTGGAGATAAATCTTTCGCATCTTTTAAAAGCCGCAGACAGAAGATTAGGTAAAGAAAAATTAAAGAAATGGGCAACAAAAGTCCAAAACCCGAAAGTAGATAGGATTTTAGAAATAAGGTTTGGAAAATAAATAAAAAAACACGAAGCCCAGCCGCGCAGTTCAACGCTTCGGCTTCGCGCTTACTGCGTAGTTTCCAACATCAAAAATTATTTACCTAAAAAGGCGTATATTTGTAATCTAAAGAATAAATGTGAAATATAAAATGCCAAAGAGAGTATATAAATCAACAGCAAAAAAAAATATAGTGGAAGAGCCAATAACTGCTTATGAAAAAAGTGTTATAAAGATTTTTAAATCTTTTGAAGAACAAGCAGAATACCAATTACAGCAAATGGCAAAACGCACTAAATTGGAATTAATGGATAAGCTGGAAGAGTTACGTATACATTTTTTAAAAGAACATTTACTACCAAACGGAAAATGGAAACCAATTGAAAAAAAAATAACCATTATGCCACCCTTTAAATAAATGAGTATAGCTAATAACTTTGAAGAAATACTTTTAGCTTTTAATAATTCAAAAGTAGAGTATATGCTATCAGGTGGTTTTGCTGTAAATTATCACGGATTTAATCGTTCCACATCTGACCTCGATGTTTGGGTAAAACCAATAGAAGAGAATAAAACGAAAGTAAAAAAAGTAAACTATATTAGTTTAAAGGATTTAATTGTAAACAAAATGCTTACTGGACGAACGAAGGATAAATTAGATGTTGAGGAATTGCAGAAAATTTCAGTATTGAAAAATAAAAAATAATTTCCCAGTTGAGCTAAGCATCCCGCATAGTTTACTCTGAATGCAATGAATGTGTCCTAATTAACAGAGCATTTCGCCTAACAATAAAATCAATAATACATTTTTAAACAATTAACAAGTCTATAGGTAGTGGAAAATAAAGATGCTAACTGGACTGTTTGTAAGGAATGTCAAGGACGAGGAAAAAAAAGGCGGAAGCTAAGCAAGAAAGTACGACTCCGCTACCAATTAGCAGTCGATAACTTTGAAAAAACGAAAGGCGAAGGTCCCGCTCCTGTTCGTCCTAAAGGTCACTTATATTTATGTGTTAACTGCAATGGTTCGGGGTTGGTTGCTGCTGCCAGTACTCCCATAGCGGATAAAGAAAACTACCCGCACGTTGCTATAATTGGTAGTGGTATTGGAGGCATAGCGTTGGCGGTAGCGTGTTTGCATCGCGGCATCCCATTTACCCTTTATGAGCGCGATAGCGGCTTCGATGTGCGTTCTCAAGGTTATGGTCTAACGTTGCAACAAGCCCGAAAAGCGTTGGAGGGGTTAGGTGTTTTCTCGTTAAAAGAAGCGGTGATTACAACAAGACATTTGGTACATACTACCGACGGAAAAGTGATAGCGGAATGGGGGATGAGAAAGTGGATGCAGCCCGATGCGAAAACACCTCCTAAGCGAACAAATATGCATATCGCACGGCAGTCGTTGCGGTTAGCACTGCTTGAGCAACTGGGCGGACATAATGCGGTGCAGTGGGGGCACCAATTAATAGATTTTAAACAAAGTGAGAGTAAAGGTGTTGAGCTAAGTTTTAAGGTGGATGGAGAAACGAAGAGTGCAAAGGCGGATATTGTGGTTGGAGCCGATGGTATTCGTAGTACTGTGCGGAAGTTGCTGATTAGTGAGGATATTTCACCTTTACGTTACCTGGGTTGTATTGTTATATTGGGTATATGTCCGTTGGCTGCTCTGCAAGGTGTTGATAGTTATTTGCTCGACTCGGCAACGATATTTCAAACCGCCAATGGTAATGAGCGAATCTACATTATGCCTTTTGCGTCCGACTCTGTAATGTGGCAACTTAGCTTCCCGATGTCGGAAGAAGAGGCGAAGACGTTGAGTGTACAAGGAGCTCAAGCACTCAAAGAAGAAGCGTGTCGTAGAACACAGTGGCACCATCCCATTCCTCAGATTTTATCAGCTACCACAGAAGCTCAGGTTTCTGGCTATCCTGTGTATGACCGAGATTTGCTCAAGTCAGAATTGATGGAGAAATGGGGAAGAGTAACGCTGATAGGAGATGCAGCTCACCCTATGAGTCCATTCAAAGGACAAGGGGCGAATCAGGCGCTGCTGGATGCGCTGGCACTGGCTCGGGAGATATACATAGGATGCAGACCTTTATCTAAATGGAGAGACGCCGGAGTAAGGGAAAGTGTATTAACTAAGTTTGAATTAGAAATGTTAGAACGAAGTGCTACAAAAGTAAAAGATTCTGCAGAAGCTGCACAGTTCCTACATACCAAAATTGTGCTTTATGAGGGTGATGAGCCGAGGGGACGGGTTTTAAAAAGAAAAGATGCATAACAAAAACATAAGCTATGTCTTCTCGTCCTTGCTTGTAACTATGGTAATTAATTCTACAATCAAATTATTATTGCTATCATTGTCTAATTAATAATATGGCATTAATCATTAAAAAATCAAGACTGCCTGGAGCAGGAAAAGGATTATTCACTAGCAAAAACCTTCGCAAAGATTCTAAAATTATAGAACACCGTGGCGAAATTATAGGTTATAACGAATATCGTAAGCGAGCCAGAAATGAAAAAGACCACTATCTATTTTATCTAAGGCGCGACTTATGTATTGACGCAATGTACACCCCGCAGTACAAAGCCAGATATGCAAACGATGCAGCAGGCATCACCCGAATAAAAGGTGTTTGCAACAATAGCGATTACATCATTTTTGGAGATAAGTGTTTTATTGTTGCATCACGAAATATTAAAGCAGGAGAAGAAATTTTTGTGAATTATACAAAGCCATACTGGGATTTTATGAGGAAACGAATAAATAAAAAAAAGATGACCGAAACGAAAACTAAAAACCATAGCCGCTCTTACAAAGTTGAATTAAAACCAACTAAATAATTCTTTTATTGAAAGTGCTTGTTAATTAGAGGTACTTTTGGAATTATTTAATAAAAACAAAATGAGTTACAATTATGTTAATCCAGCAGATAAAGAAAAGGGTGCTGCCGAATATTTGGTGGCATTTATAAAGCACCTATATAGAAATGGTAAAAACAGTATTGAAATTTCAATTCGGTTTCTATAGTTTCAGTTCCGTACAGGAAATTTTTCCAGAGTGCCGATATTTAACCCCTTGGAGGGATTTCGATGGGGATCAGTATCTTCAAGTTGCAATCCCGTCTGACGTTGCAGCCCGTCATGGCATTTCGCACCGCAACACATTTAGTTTGTTAACAGCCTAAAACCAACGGGGCTTCGGCCCCACTTAAGGAGCACACCATGACATCAGACAAACTCAACACTCGCATCGACGGCAAAAGCGGCAGCTACATCTTTGTGGACAAGCTCGATAGCGATTCTGTGTGGATCAACGCAAACGTCCGTGATGGCGGCGTGCGCGTTACGTTGTCCATTGACCAAGCCAAGGAAATGATTGAAGCCCTGACGCGCATCGTTGAGGCTGAATGAATACTTGGCCATTCCCACCTTACCCGTTGCCCGCTCCAAAGCGCAACGATCCCATCCCAACATTCAACCCAGCCAACGAAGAGGACTCACCATGGTGACCGCCAAAAAAACCGCAGCCAAAAAAGTAACCGCAAAGAAAAGTGCGGTTAAACCGCAGGCCAAGAACATCAAGGTGCAAGAGCGCGTTGTTGCCACGGTCAAGAAAGAAGAGGAGTTTCGCATGCCGCAAGAGGTCAAGGACTGGATCGACAACGCATCGAGTCGAATTCGTCACCTGACCAACAAGGTGGCCCGGTTGGAGGAGGACAATCTGAAGCTGCGTCGAGCCAACAAGCTCATGGAGCAGCGCGTCATGGGCACCAGCTTGGAGTGACCATGACACCACAAGAACAAAAAGTAATGGAGCTGGCGCTTAAGGCGTTGGAAACCGAGTTGTCTATGGATTGGTCAAACAATGATGAGTTCATCGCATCGGCAAAAAAGATGCATGAAGCCATTACCGCCATCAAAGAAGCCTTGGCACAGCCAGAGCAGGAGCCTGTGGCGTTCAAGTGTGGCGATGCAATTGTTTACATTAAGCCGCCTGTGTACGGCACACCCCCACCCAAGCGCATCTTGGGCTGAGGCCGTTTACAAAACAAATCGGAAATGAGTAAGAATTGTTAGCTAAGCACAAGGAGAAGAACACATGACTAAAGAAGCATTGAAGCTGGGGCTTGAAGCGCTGGCAGCAAGGTTCAGCGAGGGTTGGCATGATGGCATCAAGATTGATGCGTCCGACATCATGCTGTTGAGCAATGCGGCAGAAGCCTTGGCACAACCCAAAGAGCAGGAGCCTATCGGCTATTGGATGGGCGAGTTCAACGATGGCGCAGCAACTCTGTACGAAGTGCCGCAAGAATCTGTGTTTGGTCGCACATATCGAAACATGCCTGTCTACACCACTCCACCACAGCGCACATGGGT
>CAILDT010000743.1 GCA_903833025.1 uncultured Bacteroidota bacterium
CCTGCCAGTATGAAGTTTCAAGCATTTAATTACGTTTGTCGCGGGGCGAAAGAGACGAGCTTTTAATCCCCCCTTTTTTTTACTTCATAAATCTTTCAAACGTTATCCGTAATGCCGAGAACCGTAACCGAAACAACAACGCAACGAATAATATTTTAAAAAACGATGGAAAACTGTATATCTAATTTCAAAGACTTCTTTGAGTTTCTTTCCTACTTGGCAATTATAGGAGCAAGCTTTACTTATGTTTGGTCAAAGAAACAAGTACATTTTTCAACAATGAAACACTGTATTAAAGCATTCAGAAATTTAGATATATCTACAAAAGATAGAAAAGATAAGGACGTAGCAGACTATATTGACTTGGTTAATGAAGAGTTTTTTTATATTGAAAATAACTATTTGCATATTGAAGTAGCGATTGAATGGATTGATGGAATGATTGATTATTTGCCATTCATAGACAATAATCAAAAAGTTGTTGATGGCGGTACGTTTACAATTATTAAATCTGAAGACGCAAGCAACACAAAATCAATAGAGGATTTATGTAAGAAATATCCAAGAGTTTTGAAAACAATTAAACTTAACGAACCAATTGATTTTACTAAAATTTATGCCAATGATAAACAGGAGAGGGATAAACTTATTTATCTTATTCTTTCAAAATTAAAATTAAGTCACTGGAAAAAAATTCATTTGAAAGAAAAAATAAACAACCGCTAAAACGTATATAAAATGAAAAAAATTACTTTGACAATTGTTTTTCTATTCCTCCTTTTTGCGATTAAATCGCAAAATACTTTTCAATACATATATACAGGGGGTGCTCCTAACGTTGGTACATCGGGATGTTTAACAAGTGATGGCGGTTACATAATCAATGGAGAAATTACTGTTGGTTCAAGTAATATTTATTTAATAAAAATAAATCCAGACGGAAGTGTAGCGTGGTCAAAATCTTACGATATGAGCATTACAGGTTCAGTTGGGAATTCTATTCAGCAAACAAATGACGGAGGATATATAATCACAGGAGCAGGTTCAGGTGCGCCATCATTGCTATTAAAAATAGATAATATTGGAAATATTATGTGGAAGAAAACATACACTTCTTCAACAGAACTTGTAAAACAAACAATGGATGGTGGATATATTATTGTTGGTACGGCAGGTGGTAGCGGATTCGGTATATCAGTAATCAAAACAGATAATAACGGTAATACGACTTGGACAAAAAATTATTCAAGAAATAATTCTCTAACGAATTATGGATATTACATTCAACAAACTTCTGATTATGGATATATTGTTTTAGGGAAAACCGATACTGTTGCTGCTTCAAGTGGTGGAGATATTTATTTTATTAAATTGGATAGCTTGGGTAATAAAATTTGGTCAAAAACTTATGGTGGAACAGGAGATGATTATGCAAATTACGTTAAACAAACTATTGATGGGGGCTATATTATAACTGGAGAAACTTATCCAAATGCAACAGCAAACTATACTGATATTTTTTTATTAAAAACAGATAGCGTTGGAAATATGAATTGGGTAAAAACATATGGAGGTATTAAAAGCGATGCTGGTTCTTGTGTTTATCCAACAATAAATGGAGATTATATAATCACTGGTTATACCGAAAGTTTTCCTGACAGTGTAACAA
Source organism: uncultured Bacteroidota bacterium (assembly GCA_903833025.1). Lineage (GTDB taxonomy): Bacteria > Bacteroidota > Bacteroidia > 2-12-FULL-35-15 > 2-12-FULL-35-15 > 2-12-FULL-35-15. The sequence goes on from CAILDT010000743.1 coordinate 1,670, forward strand.
ATTCAAAATTGTTTTTAATAAAGACAAATAGTACTGGTAATATTATTTGGATGAAAATATACGGAGGCGGTGCTTGGTGTTCGGGCAATTCAGTTTTTGGAGCAAGCGATGGAGGCTACATAATTATTGGTAACAAAAGTTCTATTCCTGCTGGAGCATATCTTATTAAAACAGATAGTTTAGGAAATAGTGGGTGCTTGGAAAGTATTGTTACAACCACAACCAATACACCTTCCTTTACTACTATTATCCCAAACGATACTATAACAACAAGTGTTACTGATGCAGTTCCAACAACATATACTTCAACTTGGACAACAACTCTTAATACACTTTGCTATGTTGGGATAAATGAATTAATTGATATTTTAGATATTGAAATTTTTCCTAATCCTTTCACTTCGCAAACAACAATTTCTTTTTCCGAACAACAAATGAACACAACAATAAAAATTAAAGATATACTTGGCAAAGAAATGAAATCTATAAATTTTACGGGTAAACAATGTATAATAGAAAAAGGAGAAATGAGAAAAGGAATTTATTTTGTAAACATAACATACGAAAATAAGAAGATTATAAATAAAAAGATAGTTATTCAATAACAAGACAAGCACCGCGAAGCGGTGCTTGTCTTGTTATGTTATTTTTATAGTATAATAAGGTAAGAAGTTAGAAATCGTTCATTTTATATTGGGGAAACATACCAAGTCGTGAGGAATGCAAAAATGATGTTCGGAAGACTTACAATGATGTTCGGAACGCTTACTTTGATGTTAGGAAGAGTTACCAAGACGTGAGGAAGGCAAAAAAGACGTTCGGAACGCTTACCAAGACGTTAGGGAGAGTTACCAAGACGCAAGGAAGGCAAAAAAGACGTTCGGAACGCTTACTTTGATGTAAGGAAGAGTTTTAGGACGCTGATATTAACGATTTATGACGAAATTAAGACTTTAGCCATATTTGGGTAAAAGACCCATAAAGCGACAAAACGACCTTAAAACGACAAATTAGACACTTGACAACGACAGAAACCAGAAAAAGGCACTAACGGATAACATAGGATTTATGAAATTAAAAAAAGGGGGGCTGAATCGCTTAATTTTAAAGGGTCTGCGGACAACCCCCTTTTTTTAACTTCATAAATCCTTCAAACGTTATAAGCCATTTTAAAAAACCGCCTCATAGCACAAAAAATGACAGACGACAGAAATAAAGAAAACTCAATAATACCAATCAGCTCAACCAATCTGGTTCGAGTTGGAAGTTCTATTGAAATAACTAATAAAATCATAAAGGAACACGAGAAAAGAACAACAGATGCAAATGTTGGGACAATTAATGAGGGCAATGAAGCATACACAATAAAATTGACTAAGGATATACTGGAAACCTTATCACCCAGAGAAATAATTTATGCAGAAGTTGCAGGTGGTGGAGCTATGGGCAACTCGGGTGGCATAATGATTTATGTAATTAATAAAGTGCAACTGATATGCTACGAAACAAGTGTATTCACTGATGAGGAAGTTTATTTAATTGCAGATGGTTTTCTATCAAATAATGAAAAAACGTTTTTTAACTTTTACTATGGCGGTATGGGCAACAATGTCTTTATAAATAAAAATGTTGAACTTAAAATCAAACAAGAATATTTCACCTATTTACAGAACGGATTTGAATATAAAATATACAGTAGTGTCAAAGGTGTTTTTAATAGCGTTGTGAATAGAATGAGCAACCCCAATAACGAAACGCATTAAGCATTATTGAAAAAACAACAAAGGTAAAGGTGACTGAAGACAACAATACTTCTTTAATTCCAATTGGCTCGACTGCTTTAGTAAGAGTTGGAAACTCTATTGAAGTTACAAAAAAGATATTAAGCGAATTTAAAAAAAGAGAATTAGAAAGAATTCACTTTAAAGGAAATCTCTTTTCTGAAATTAAAGAAATCGGTAGCATAAGAACAGTTTCAGCTGTAGGCAATAGTGAATTTCAAATAGCAACAAATGAAGAGAGCTCCATTGCAAAATTTGATACTTCAAGTAAAACTGTTAAGGACAGAATAAAATTCAGTGGGAATTTTGAATGTGTAGCTATTGATATTATTAGCAATACAATTGCCATAGCATCAGGTAAGACTGTTTACATAACATCAAATGGTAGTGGTCAAATATTGCAGAAACTTGAAGGGCATACAAGGGAAATTAATATTCTAACTTTTAGCAAAGACGGAAAACAACTTTTTAGTGGGAGTAGTGATAAGACTATACGGATTTGGGAAACTGAAAGTTGGAAATGTGCTAATATATTGGAAGGTCACGAATGGCTTGTAAATTCTTTGAAGTTAACGAGTGATAACAAGTATTTGTATAGCGGTGGTTGGGACGCATTCATCATAAAATGGGATTTGCAAACTTTTAAAGAAGTTGACAGATTTAATTCAGGAAATATTGGTGGCATTAAATGCTTGGAATTAACTAATGATGACAGGCAAATTATTTCAGGCGGTGGCGATAAAGTAGTTAGAATATTTAATTCGTCTAATTTTAAAATCGTTGCAGAATTAAATGGACACACTGATTTTGTTTCTTGTTTAAGTGTATCAAATGACGGTAAGCTTTTAGCATCGGGCGGATGGGACGGCCAGATATTTATTTGGTTTTTTTCAGAACAAGTATTAATCAATTCCTGCCAAGCCCATTCAGGTCGTATAAACTCTATAAAATTCAGCAATGATGGCAGATTTTTATTATCAGGCTGTTCGGATAAACTTTTAAAATGTTGGATATAGTATGCAAACAGAAGCAGTATTTGAAAATATAGCAGAACGAATTCAACAGGAAATTAGTAAGGCACAGAAATCTGTATTTATTGCGGTTGCTTGGTTTACCAATAAAAACCTTTTCAATGAATTAGTAAATAAAGCAAGAAACGGTTGCACCGTTTCTCTCATTATTTCTAACGACAATATTAACCTTAATTCATCAATTGATTTTGAGCAGTTGCTTACTGCCAAATCAAAAGTTTATAAAATCGGTAACGGTGACACAGAATTAATGCATAATAAATTTTGTGTCATTGATTATAGCACAGTCATCACAGGTTCATACAATTGGAGCTATAAAGCAGAAAGCAATTTTGAGAACGTAATCATTACAAGTAATGACACAACTTTAGCAGAACAGTTCATTTCTGAATTCAATAATATTCGCAAACAATATTATCCAGATGCTGTAAATGAAGATATTGTTTTTCCATTAAACAAAATCATTAAACGGTTAGAAATCCTCAAAAACTATATACTTCTTGAGGATATTGAAGAATTAAGCAAGGAAACTTCAAAACTTAAGGAATACGATTTTAACTCCGATTTACTGGAAATTATTGAAGATGTAAGGAATGAGGAATTTGCATCAGCTATAAACAAAATTCAAAATTTCATTTCTAAAAATCAGCAACTTTCAATCTGGACAGACCCTGAAATTGCAGCACTAAAACTTGAAATTAAGAATTTAGAAAACCAACTTAACGGGTATGACAATGAAAAGATAGAACTTGAAAAACTACTTTCTGAATTTCAACACCGCCACACAATTGAATTAGGCGACATTATACTTGATATTTTGAAATTGCGTAAACTGAAATTCAAATCAGACAAAACAAAATATGAAGAAGCTGAAAATGACGAAAGGCAATATCGTGAACAAGTTGACACCGAAAAAGAAAAGGAAATCTATGAATTAACAGACGAGCAAAAATTAGAACTAAAAAAGAAATTTCGTAAAGCGACTGTATTGTGCCATCCCGACAAATTTGCGAATGAACCAATTGAAATTCAAAAGCAAGCAGAAGAAATATTTAAAGAATTAAATGAAGCTAATTCAAAAAATGACCTTCAAAAAGTTTCTGAAATATTAGCTAATCTTGAAAAAGGTATTCTTTCAACAAGCAAAGGAGATAAACTCACAGACAAAGACAAACTAAGAGAAACGGTTAACAGATTGCGAGTTAAAGTCAAAATACTTGAAACTGAAATTATCACAATTAAACAAAGTGAAACATTCAAAACCATTATTAACATTGACGACTGGGACGAATATTTCAACAGGACAAAAGAAAAATTACAGCGTGAACTTGAAGAATTACAACTTGAAATTGAGACTTGACATTATGACGACAGAAAGAAAAACGGCTTATAACATAAGATTTATGAAATAAAAAAAAGGGGGGGCGACCTGCCAGTATGAAGTTTCAAGCATTTAATAACGTTTGTCGCGGGGCGAAA
>CAILDT010000744.1 GCA_903833025.1 uncultured Bacteroidota bacterium
AGAAGTACTTAAATCTGTAAGACAAGAAGCTGGCAAAGTATATGAAGGCATTAGTGATACAGGCATTATTGTGCCTAAAAAGAGTTTTCATGATGCTTTAGACAAAGCAGCAGAAAATGCTGTTAAAGCTGAATTAAATTTTCCAAATGCTACATCCAAACAAATATTAGACACTATTGGTTCTATTAGAAAAAATGCTTTTGATACTGGTTCTGCTGTTTCAAGGATTAGCCAATTAAGAACTGAAGCTGATGTAGCTTATCGTGCTGGCAATAAGGATTTAGGCGAAGCAACTAAAAAAGCCGCAAGCGCATTAGAAGATGCTATTGAAGGTCATTTAACTCAATTAGGAAATCCTGATGCTTTAAACAAATTTAAAGAAGCTCGTCAGCTTATTGCAAAAACTTATACAGTTGAAAAAGCAATGAATACCACTACTGGCACAGTAAATGCTCAAAAACTAGCTGCTCGTTTACAAGCTGGAAAGCCAATGAGCGGAGAATTAAAAGACATTGCACAATTTAGTCAAGCCTTTCCTAGGGCATCAAAAACACCTGAATCAATCGGTGGCACTATTGGCATTAGTCCTTTAGATTTTACAGTAGCAGGGCTTTCAGGCGGTGGCGCATTACTTAGCGGTGAAGATAAGGCAACAAGTGGCGCATTGAGTTTGGCAACTTTGTTAGCTAGACCAGGCGCTAGAAAGTTAGTATTGTCTAAGCCTATGCAAAATCGTTTAATTCAGCAAGAAAGTCGTCAAATGATTCCGCAAGGAGTAAGTAATGCACTTCCTACTTCTGAAGAAGCAAAACAATTAGCTAAAATGATATTAATGCAACGCTCAGGTAGCACATCGGAGAATAAATAATGAGTAGAAACGGTAGCGGTATATATAACCTACCTACAGGTAATCCTGTAGTAACAGGTACAACTATTACATCAAATTGGGCTAATACTACCCTTTCTGATATTTCTACAGCCTTGACTGGTTCATTAGCTTCTGATGGTCAAACACCTGTAACTGGTGATATTCAAATGGGTGGCAATAAAGTTACTGGTATGGGTACTCCAACCAGCGCTCAAGATGCCACCACAAAAGCCTATGTTGATGGTGTAGCTGCTGCTTTAGGAACAATGGCAACTCAAAATGCTAACAATGTAGCTATTACAGGCGGCACAATCAATGGCACAACCATTGGTGCGTCTACTGCAAGCGCTATTATTGGAACTACTGTTACGGCTTCAACTCAATTTAGTGGCGATGGAACTGGTTTAACTGGAACTGCTGCTAGTTTAACTGTTGGAAATGCCACTTTATCTGTTAATTCTACAAATGCCATTGGTTATAGCCAAACTTGGCAAAATGTAACAGCAAGTAGGGCAGTTTCTACAACATACACAAATTCAACTGGCAAACCTATTATGGTTTGTATATCAGGTAATCCTCCTTCTGGAAATGCAGGAAGATTTAGTATAAATGGAAGTGTTGTTGCTTTTGATTCAGGTGCTGCTAACGTAGGAACTAATTGGGATTTTATTATTCCCAATGGCAATACTTATGCAATAACTTTTGCTTCTGGTAGTTCTTGGAATATTTCTGCTTGGATGGAGTTAAGATAATGAAATTAT
>CAILDT010000745.1 GCA_903833025.1 uncultured Bacteroidota bacterium
AATATTTTAAACGCTTTTTTATCTTCCCAAATAGCATTTACAAATGTGGCAAGCGTTAAATGTTTGTGCAACAGCAAATATTCAAATGCTTTAGAATACCTGCTGGCAGCATCTCTTAACTGAACCAGTTCTTCATAATTATTTTTCTGCAACCATTCTTTTGCTCGCGTATCGCCCTCAATCCAGATACTTGTTTTTTCTATTACGTCTTTAGGATACAATAACATTGGTAAAAATTATGAATTATAAGTTATGAATTATGAATGTCAACGGCTAAATTCTAATTTTTTTCTTACTTCTTGGTTTCGGAACTTTCCCGATACGTTCATCTCCTTTCAAAATCAATTCGCACACTTTATTTACACTCGTTTCAAAATCAGTGTCTTCTTTATAAAGCACTTGCCAACCGCTTGTTCCCGGTCCGAATATTTTTATGGAGCGCATATTAGGAAAATCTTTTTTCAAACTCTGATGATGTTCTTTCGATGTCCCAATCCATACTCCGCTATCTTCATCATCCTTATCTCGTAATGCAAGTACAATTTTATCTTCGACATAAATAGAATGACAACCGAACATCTGTTTTACCACTGGATTAGCAGCATATAAATTCTCGATAACAAATTCAAATGGTATTGTTTTTTTCTTCTTTATCATTAGAATTTTATTATCATCCTAAAATTCAATTGTCTTCTCGTTAAATAATTTGGTACCGCGTACTGCCTGCTGGTAACATCTTCTACCCAAATGTACGAAATTGTATTATTTGTATCCAACAAATTAAACACTTCTAAACTTGCCCATACTGATTTTAAAAACCTAAACGGACTTTTCGCTTTTGTTTTTCTTTTTTCTCTCAACACTTGATACGAAAATCCAATATCCACTCGTCTATATGGTGGCATCCGTAACGTTTGCTGATAACGCTGTGAATTAGGCGCACCAAAAGGAACACCTGTTCCATAAATTAAATTAAGGTGCATTTTTAAATCAGGTAGATGCGGCATTTTATCTTGAAAAAACAAACCAACACTCACACGCTGGTCTGTAGGGCGCGGTATATAACCCGGTTCAAACCTAACGCTATCTGTTGCTTTATTATTTAAGGTATAACCAGGTACTATTTTTTGTCCGTCGCTGTTATAATATTCGTAATAATAATCATCTTTTATATCTTCTCTCGTTTCCATTACTGATAGCGATGCCCAAGATTCCAAACCACTTACAAACTCCCCATTCACTTTCATATCAACCCCTCTTGCATATCCTCTTGCATTATTTTTTGCCGAATAAGTTATCCGCACATTATCCACTTGATAAGGAATTATATTATCTAAATATTTATAATACGCCTCCACAACATATTTGAACGGACGATTCCAAGCTTTAAAGTTATAATCGCTCGATAAAACAAAATGAATAGAAGTTTGTGCCTTAATGTTGTAATTTAAATTCCCTTGTCCATCGCGCAACTCTCTATAAAAAGGAGGTTGGTAATAATATCCCGTTGAAAATTTAAAAACAAAATCATCTCGCCAGTTAGGTCTAAACCCTATTGTACCTCTCGGACCAACCAATGCTTGTCTGTTCAAATCCCAATAATTAGCACGTATTCCGCCAATTAATGAAATTGTAGATGTATCCTTCAAATCCTTATGCCAAATCCCTTCCGCATATCCGGCAACTCTATTTGAAGAAATATTTATTTTCTGTTTAATCACATTCTGCAAAACTATTTCCTGTGGATTTGTTTGTGGAAGCGAGAAACCCGCGCTATCCACATATTTCCATTCACTAAGTTTATCAGCTATTATTTCCTTATTATACTTCACCCCCCACAACAATTGTTTGTTACCTTGTGTGTAAGTCCCTTTATGTTCGCCACTTATAACATAAGCAGTAAGATTAGTGCGTGCGTGATTTAAAAACGTACCCACTCCCCTATTCGCAACCACATCACCAAAGTTTGGTTTTCCGAAATCCGTTTCCAACTGGTCAATATAATATTGTCCTTGTATGTCAAACGCTTCACTCTCTTTACTTTTAAAGGCAGAACCAATAAATTTTAAATTCCATTTCTGACTGTGGTCGTGATAAATGGCGGAGAGCGCACCCATCATAGTAACAAATTTATCTATCTCTTGTCCGTCAAAATAAATTTTTAAACGCAACGCTTCATTAATAGTTCCGAAATCTGTTTCCCTGTTTTCAGGCACTATCTGATACTTATTACTTGCA
>CAILDT010000746.1 GCA_903833025.1 uncultured Bacteroidota bacterium
TGTACGTACCAAGTTAAGATGATGTAGCTACATAAGAAGCAGGAATGTAATGTAAATCGTAGTTTTTTCCACCTAGAAACTGGCCATTGCTGGGCACACAAACAATATTTAGCCTTTTTGTAGTTACGTCACCGGCTTTTAAGCATGCGAAATGCTCACAATTTACCACATCTGTACGAAGGTCAGCTGTGAACAGATTGAAAGACACCTTGAAATGGTCGGCAATAGGTTGCATAAGGTTGCCTGCTTGTAAGCCTTTGCACTGGCCTTTCTGCCATCGAAGAGACTCCAACACCTTTTCCTTCTCCTTGTGGAAAGTCCCGGTGCCTTCACTGAAGTCTACCTGTAGTAAATACTGTTTAGTAATATTAAAGATAACTTTTTTGGCATTTTCTTCCTCAAGATCAACGGAGGGTATATCATCTGGCAATAATGTATGCAAGGTTCTACAGGCAGTTCTCCGGGCTCGTAAGATAATTTTGTTCTTGCAACAAAGCAGCGACTTTCACATTAACGGGATTGTTTGACATGCTCAGGTAGAAGACTGACAAGATTGACAAGTATGGGGATCGTGTGCAACTGGCGCAGTGGTAACAAGTGGAATGACAAAAATGTTAGGATGCGTTGTTTTCGTAAACTCATTTGCCGCTTTAGGTAAGATTGGGGTCGAGGCTGAGACTGAGATGATTTCTTGCCCTTTTTCGAAAACGGGTATAATACCCTCAGAAGACGATGTTGTCTTAGATTTCTTCAGTTTACTGGCCGCGACTTCTTTTTTTTAAATAGAGGATTCAACCGAGGTCGTTGATTCTTTTACTTTAGGTGATACTTCAGCTGAATGCTTGCTGCTGTCGTTCTTTCGTTTGTTATTGTCTTTCCGTTTCAATCGGGAATTGGGCTCTTCGACTGCTCTGGCAAGCAGGAACTCACGAGTGATATCCCCTATCTTAAATTTCCAAAATTGAGATTTACTTCCCGCTTGCACAATTAATCCGCCAGTTGTCCATCTTCCGTCATCTTCATTAAATTCGAATACAGAAACGTTATCATCCAAGCTCAAGGAATCTTTAAAGTGCTGTAACGGTAGGGCGTCACGATGGTAACCGCGAGGTGAAAATACAGCTCATTACCCATATTGGTGACAGAAGAAAGTGTGAGGTTAGATTGTAGGTCATCCACATGGGCATCAATCAATTTAACATAAGCGCAGTCATCAAAAGTAGGGCTGCCTTTGATAACTTCGTTAATAGTAGGAAGATATCCTGAGGAAATCGAACCATTCATTTCGTTATCCCTATCATGGGTTTCTGTGAGATCAAAGTCAACTTCAACATTAGATACATCCCCTTTTTGAGCTCTATTACCAGTTGCGCAGGTACTTTTTGAATTTTCAATATTTACTTCTGTATCCGAATCTGAGTCTATAGTAATGAAGGCATCCTTAAATTCTTCAGGTATACCCATCTCCTGAATAGTAAATGTGGGTAAGATTTTCATTTCGGTACTATCATCAGGGTGAAACATAAGTTGGCCACTGACTTTATAAGTCTCCATAGAGCAATTAGTTATTCTTTCACCATTGCGCGTAAAGTAATCCATTTTCTGTACATTTTTAACAAAAAAAAATTACTTAAAGCACGACAATAAGCTATGCTATGATGCTATGATAAGGGATCATTATAAATATACATATATAATAAAAACAAAACAAACAAAAAAGCAAACCTGGCACAATCTACTGACACTAACAGTGCGCCAACTTGAGTCATCGCAATCAAAATATTCCTTGCACTGCTCGACAATGAAGTCCTTGATAGTACCGCGGAAGTTTACCTCGTTCATTTTTATCCAACAAAAAAGACAATAATTATAGTACACTCGAATCTGTTCAAATCCAATCGCCGGTAGAGATCCACTTAGCTTGTCGTGAATACTAAAGCTCTCTGTTTCTTTGAAAGAACGGAAAAGGAAACTTTTTTTCCATCCATGCCATTAGATAGTTTACTTGGAAACTGATGAACAAAAGCGTCAAAAACTCTGAACAAGATTTCAACATGTGTTTCGGATGAAAACCGGGTTTTTATCGGCTGGATCAACTGAATAATTAGTAACAATAACCTCGTGTTTCGCATCCGAGAAAGAGGAGGAGGAGGTTTTAGCACTCGAGGAGGCCGGCACGCGCAAAGAGGCGGATTTAACAATAGTAGAAACCATGCGGGTAACAGATTTAGTGGTAGAGGGTTGAATATTCTAATATGCAAAATATATTAAATATATTAAGAA
>CAILDT010000747.1 GCA_903833025.1 uncultured Bacteroidota bacterium
ATTTCAAGGGGCTGGTGACACATATGAATCAAATTGGAGCTGCATTTGTTGACGAGTTTTATACCGATCAAGCAAACTCCGCTAGAACAAATATTGGGTCAAATGTAATTTACGTTCTTAATAACACGCAAGGTAATTTTATCGTAGGAAAACGTGTTGTTGCGTCTTTTGTGCCATTAGGCACTACAGTTACTTCTATAGGCACAAATGGTAGCGGTGGAGCAGGTTACGCAGCGGTATTTTTAAGCGCTAATGCTACCGCTACTTTAAATCCGGGGGATACTGGTTCTGGTATTTCTGCTGAAGCAGCGGTTACTAATCCGTCATTTTTCTTTTATGAAAATGTATCTAATATTGTTGTTCGTAGATGCGGAACAACGCTTAAATTTATTGGAATGGTATTTTATGGAGCGCAAGGCGTTCACATTGATACCTGCTCTTTTGAATCCGATGTAATCGGTGTTCAATTCCAAGGAGTCACGGCTGGAGTAGAAATTACTTCCTCTTATTGTGAAGTAAACTATGGTTGGCTATTTGATTGCAGTTTAGCTACTTTGCCAACTAACGGCAGTAACATTATTAATTTTGGTAATTCCAATCTTAATAAGTGCGCCGGATTTTTATCTTTTGGCACTAGCGGTTATGGTTGGATTCAAGGATTAACCACTTTGCCAACAGGCACTGGGTTTACGCCCTATAACTGGAATCCTATTACAACTGCGTCAGCAATAGATATTAGCTCTGCCAATGTATCTTCTGGTGGTAATTACGGTTCAACTATTTCTTACGGTTCACAAACAATATTAGGCCAAACGTCTGTGCCAGCCGGTGGAACAACGGGTGCAGGCTATAAACTTTCAACTACGGCTAATCTAGGCGTTTTCTTTGGTTCTGGAGTGCCTACATTATCGGCAGCGCAAGGTTCTTTATATTTAAGGACTGATGGTTCATCTACTTCGACCAGGTTGTATGTAAATACGACTGGAAGCACCACATGGACTGCTGTGACTACCGCAACTTAATCAAGGAGATTTTATGTCAGTCAACCTTTCACCCGTCGCTGGCGCAGGCTGGCAGTTTTTTGACAATAACGGAGTGCCATTAGCAGGGGGTTTGTTATATACATATCTGGCCGGATCGTCCACGCCCGCGGCTACCTATACAACCAATGCAGGCTCGGTGGCAAATTCAAATCCTATTGTATTAGACAGCGCCGGAAGACCGCCTAATGAAGTTTGGCTAACGGGGGGAATTTCGTATAAGTTTATTTTGCAAAGCAGTGTTGCGGTTCAAATATGGAGCATGGACAACCTTTCCGGTCTTCCATCTTCCGGTATTGAATCTTCCGTTACCGCCACGCAAAATCAAACCGTGTTTACTGGATTAAATTACACAACTGGCAATAACAGTATGAAAGTGTTTGTTAACGGCAGTAAACAAATAATAACCACTAATTACACCGAAACAAATGCTAATACGATTACGTTTGTTAGCGGTTTAAATGTTAATGATATTGTGGAATTTCTACAGTGAGCAAACCAATTGATTTTACAGAATTAACTAAAAAACTAGAACCTGGAGAAATTATCCATCATTTTAGTTCGGGCGTTTATGCCAAAGAAACCCACATCCCCCTGGGCCACGTTTTGGTGCAACAC
>CAILDT010000748.1 GCA_903833025.1 uncultured Bacteroidota bacterium
CCCCCTTTTTTTTATTTCATAAATCTTATGTTATCAGTCGTTCTTTCTTTCTTTCGGGTAACATTTTCAGGGGTTGTAAGAGGTTTCGGTTATTCTTACTGTTGCGAAAAATCTAATAGAAACGTTTCGTCATCTATTTTCTCAATGGTGTAATCTGTTCTTCCGTACCTTTCTAAATCTTCTACTGTTACTTTGTTGCCCAACGGTACACCAATTCTGTTTCGGATATATCTTCCTATTTCGCTGTTGTCGTTTGTTGAATGAATTGCTTTTCTTCCTTCTTGCGCTACTACACAATCAAAGGATTGTTTGTCGTCTGTTATAAGCGAAAATGTATATGCTTGTTCGGGCAAAAATCCTTCTTTTCTTGAATCGCTTTTTAAACTTAAATACGCTTGGTTTGGTTCTCTCGCATCCCAACTTATTTTACCTGTTCTTGGGTTTGTACGTTTTGAAAGTCGTTGTCCCCAATTTAAACCTGATAGTTCAGGTAGGTTTCCTTTCTTGTCAAGGAAACTAATTGTAACTCTTATATCTGGAATTTCCCATTCTATTTCGCCTGGTGGAACACTTTCCACTCTTGGCATCCTATGACTTTCGGGTAATACAAGTTTGTGGTCGGGTATGTAAATACTCTTTCTTAATAAATCATCGTATAGTTTTTTTATTTCAATTGGACTATCGTTTGTAAGTTGGTTTAGTTGTTGGTCGGAGAAAAAACCATATTGACTGTAGTTTGCTGAACCTGCATAACCAACAGTAGGTTTATCATTCTGATACCAAGAATACGCTTTGCAATGCACTGGCGGTTGGCTTTGTAAATAATATCCTTTAAACTTTCCTTTGAATTCGTTGTGCAACATTAGAAAAGCCATATGGTCATTCTTTGCGCTTGGCATACCAATAATAAGATTGATTTCAAAGTTCTCTTTAGCTTTTTGGAGTTCTACAAGATGTCTTCTTGCAAAGGTTGCGGATGCGTAACCACTAACGATATAAAGTTTATTGGCTGAACCCGATATAACAGGGTCTATTAATGTAGGGCTGTAAAGGTTGTCAATAAACATAATTTACTTAATAGTTAAATAATCGTGAGTAGGTTCTGACACCATTTTGCCAAACAAATCTTTGTTTTTTGTTTGAATATTTGGTTCAACGCTATCATAAGGAATACCTGCAAAGGTTTTGAAAATTGCTTCAAAAACTATTTTAACTCCTTTCGGTGGTACTGCCATTCCTATTTGTTTTCTTACGCTTTCTTTTGAACCACAGAAAATAAAATCATCGGGAAAGGTTTGTAATCTTGCTCTTTCACGATTTGTCAATGCACGATTTTCTTTCCAATGGTAAATGTGTGTTCCTCCGCCACCGCTTCCTGTAACTGTATATGCAGGTTTATTTGGGTCTAATCTTTTATAGATTTGGCTTATTTGCGCTCCTTTCACATTAAGTTTTAAATGGTCAGGAAGATTAGCATTAAAAGCGTTTTCTCCTGCTTTGATATGTTTTAATCTTTCTACAACTGTTTCAGATTGTTTTGTAAGTTCGTTGTTTGGTGCGTCTTTCGGTATTGGTGGTTGTTCAATGGCTTCACGACTTGTTACTATTCTTGCGTTGCGGATTGTTGGAACTTTGAATGTTAAGTTTAAATCATTTCTAATTCCTACTATTATTATTCTGTGTCGTGCTTGTGGTATTTCATAGTTTTCAAACTTATAAAGGTTGGCTACTACATTATATCCTTGTTCGGTTAGTTCTTCAATGATTGTTTGAAAAGCATTACCTTCATTGTTGTTTCTTAATCCTCCCACGTTTTCTGCAACGAAGAATTTAGGTTGGAATTTCTTTAAAACTTTTATGCCGTAGGTATAAAGTGCGCCAAAGTTTCCTTCAAATCCTTTCTGTTCGCCTACTATTGAGAAGTCGTTGCAGGGAAAGCCAAAAGCAAAGCCGTCTATCGCAGTTAGATTTTCTATGTCAAGTTTTCTAACGTCTTGGCAAATGACTGAACCAATATGGTCAGGACAAATGTTTTTTGCATATGTATCGCAAGTGTCTTTTTCGTAATCATTCGCCCATTCGTGGCTTACTGAAAACGTTTCTCCGTTGTGAACAAATGCCGCATCTCTTGCACCAACTGCTATTCCACCGGGTCCGCAAAATAATTCTCCTAATCTAAAATTCATTTTTTTTAATTTGTGTCAAAAGTATATAATTCTTTGGTGCATTTGTCTGCTGTTAGGTTTATATTTTTAACAAAAGGAAGTTTGTTGTTTACGTGTTTTCTTCGGTCTGATTTTCAAGCTGACAAGTTACTAGTACGCTTCCCCAAGAATGACTGATACCAATTGCTTATGTCTCCTGCTACAAATTTAAGGGTATGCTGCATATTAGGAAACACCATCCCTTCTTCCACCACCGACTGAACCCCCACATCAAAGCCAGGTTTACAAGTTACAGGGAAGTTTACATTTGTTATTAAAGGTATAGCGGTAGTAAGCGTACATACCGAATCTAACCCCGGATGCACGCATTGCACCGCATAAGGCACACCTGCTGTATCAATATTTACAGTATAAGTTCCCACAGGTTCAGGGAAATCATACACCCCATTCATAGCAGAAAATGTTTGACTTATTAAGTTGCTTCCACTATCGTAAAGTTTTTCGTGAATATTAATAAGGGAGGAATCACCTGTATTGTAGATGCAGTCCCCATTAATGTCTTCAATAGAATAGCCTAATATCCCTGATGAACCATTACAACCATTATGATTATTTATTGTATCTCCCAATATACAAAGTGGATAAGCCAAAGTAGCTGCATTCATTGCAGGTACATAATTTGGTAAGCACGTAAATGGATTATTAGAAATATTAAAATAAGAAGAATTATTTAATGAGCTAGGAAATAACGGAAAACAGGAGATATTATTATTATAACATTGTAGCTCATTAAGAGAAGAATTAGGTAAAGAAGGCAAGCTGGTTAATTGATTAGCAGAACAATTTAGATTCGAAAGCCCTGTTGGCAATACTGGTAAACTTGTTAGTTGGTTAAGATCACAATATAAAACACGTAATGAAGATGGTAATACTGGCAAATTTGCTAATGAATTGAGTTCACAGTTTAAACCAACTATTGAATTTGGCAAAACAGGTAAACTTGTCAGTTGATTAAAACAGCAATCGAGTGAATTAAGCGAACTTGGCAAAATAGGTAGATTTTGTTAATAAATTGAAACAACATTGAACGACATTAATCGAATTCGGTAATGTAGGTAAGTTTGTCAACTGATTCGATAAACAATCCAAAGTTTGCAATGAATTTGGAAGGGGTGGTAAACTTGTTAATTGATTATAACTACACGACAATGTTAGAAGTGAACTTGGCAAAATCGGCAAACTTGTCAAGGAATTATCATAACATTCCAAATCAGTAAGTGTGTTTGGCAATGAAGGCAAGCTTGTTATTTGATTATAATCACAACCTAATACCGTCAATAAACTAGGCAAAGGTGGTAAACTAATTAGTAAATTGTTACTGCAATATAATGTATCAAGGTTATCAAAATACTGCACCCCTGTCAAATCAGCAATAGAATCATTCGCACAATTTAAAGTAGTAGCCCCTGTTATCGCCGCACAAGTAGTATCCATCTGATTACCCACCATACAACCAGGAAAGTTAGTTTGCAGAAATGTTACAAAATGTGCATCAGGTATAGTTACATACTGCGCTTTTAAGGATAGATTCTGAAACAAGTTCAGAATGACAAGAAGAAGTATTAGTTTTTTCATTGAGTTTTAATTTTCCACTTGCAAAGATAAACTAAATTACGGTGTAATGCCTCGGTTTACTTCTTTTTAAAAACAACTCGAAATAAACGTAACCCTTTCAAAATGCATCTGATTTAATAAAAAAAACTGCCTAAACAGCTATTCTATTATAGAAACTACCGATTATCTTAACCGCGATGGCGATAACCATAATCCTAATCGCAATTACCCTAATCCTAATCGCAATTACCTTAATCCTAATCGCAATTACCTTAATCCTAATCGCAATTACCATAATCCTAATCGCAATTACCTTAATCCTAATCGCGATTACCTTAATCCTAATCGCGATTACCCTAATCCTAATCGTGATTACCCTAATCCTAATCGCAATTACCTTAATCCTAATCGTGATTACCTTAATCCTAATCGCAATTACCTTAATCCTAATCGTGATTACCGTAATCCTAATCGCGATTACCTTAATCCTAATCGGGAGCAGCCAAATTGTGTTTCGGAAAGGATAAATCCGAAATTAATTTATTCAAATCTCATCCGTTACCCCCCATTCCATTCACTTGTTCTAAAAAAGGCAAAAAAGAGTCAACGTCTTCATTTATCGAATAAATATTTTATTGAAAAATAAATATTTTTTTTATTCATTTATATCAAATATTTAATTAATTTTGCCACCCATAAGACAAAGAAGTTAATTAAAACAACATACACACACACACATAATGGACTCAAATTTCACTTTAGATTTAAAAAACACAACTGATGCAGTTGTAATTTCCGAATCAACCACACTTATCTCAAAATTAGGTGGAAGTTCGTATTACAGTGCTTTGGTAACTACCGGACTATCAGGAGCAGTTGCAATATTGGTTACCGCAGTAAGTAATAAAGGCACAGGAACACAATCTACCGAAACTGCCCTTCAAAAACGTACAAATGTAGATTATCAGTTAAACTTATTAGTAGGAGTAATTGATGGGTTGATTAATAATCCCGCAGTGCCACAACCAACAAAAGTGCTAATGAGAGAAGCAACAGGGTTGGTGCTAAGTGGAACTGGCGGACGTAGTGGACCACACCCTTTCAGATATGTACAAATAAGTGCAGAAACTCCAGGGTTTCTGGAAGCAGCAGGTATTGAAGGCGGAGGGGGCGTTCACGCTTGGAAAATTACCACTGATGTAATAACATTTACCAATTACGAACTATTAGACCCCACAGAAACTGCCAAAATAGAATTAGTTACCACACTACCAGAAAAAGATTACGCAGGTTCGCATCGTTTTTTAAAAAGTGGTATCTGGAGTGCTTGGTCAACCCCAATGCTTTTTAGAACAAAGTAAATAAATAAGGAAATTTTTAAAAAAATCCCGCTCTTTAAAAAGGGCGGG
>CAILDT010000749.1 GCA_903833025.1 uncultured Bacteroidota bacterium
CGATCTAAATATTTTATAGCAATTCTATTTTTACTATTAAATCAAGTTTCATTTTCGCAAACTAAATACAAACTATTTGGTTTAAAAAATAAAGACACAACCCTTAAAATAACAAGTTTAAAAATTGAACTCTACACAAATTATGGATGGGGAATAGGCGGAAATGTCGAGACAGTTATTTTTAAATCGAAACATAATAAGTTAATTTCTGATGGAATACAAATAAAAAAAACAAAAAATAGAAAAGACACAATAAGTTTTGAGAAAAAAAAATACTCAATGAAATCAAATAAAATAAAATCCATAATCAACAACATCTATAATAACAAAACAATAATTAATATTCAGATTGGAGATTCAGTGAAAACAATATATCCATTAAACAAAAAAAATTGCGACGGTAAAGGAAGTAAAACAATGTGTAAAGATTGCTCGACATACACAGTAATTTATACAATATACACAAATACAGATTCAACAAAAATGCAATATGATATTGAACAGAATGGATTAGATATTTGCGCAACACAAGTAGTTAGGTTAGTTGAATGGGCATATTTTTACAAACTTCTAAACCTTACCGCCCCCGACAACTCAATTACAAAGAACTATTTTAATGTCAGCAAATTAAATGAACTGATAAAGTACACAACTGAAACAAAAAAATAATACTCCAATAAAAAAAGCCCCTGCAAATCAGCAAGGGCTTTTATCTTTTACAAAATTAATAAACTCTTTACTTAATAATCAACATCTCCACACGCCTGTTCTTCTGGCGTCCTTCAGCAGTTTTATTATCAGCAATCGGTACTGTTTGTCCAAACCACTCTACTTTAAATCTATCTTCGGCAACACCCTTTTTAATTAAATACTTTTTAACTGCTTCGGCACGTTTCTGCGAAAGTTTTAAGTTAGCAGCCGGTAACCCTTGGTTATCCGTATGTCCCGAAATCTTTAATCTCCACTTCGGTTTCTTCGCCATTAGTTTCGCAAGTTCATCAAGCGATGCAAACGATTCTGTTTTAATAACATCATTACCAGTCGCAAACTCCAAATTGCTGAATGCTTTAGCAACAATAGCTCTCTCCACCGTATCTAATTTTATAGCAACGTCAGTTGTTTTTAATTGACCCATTGTGTTTACATCTGTTTTCAAAACAATGAAATGCAAGTAACCATCACGCTTATCTTTAATTGCTTTTTTAGAAATACCGCCAACAATAACTTTCACATCAAAAACAGTATCGGCGTGTTCGCCTTCTAACTTAAATCTCACCAATTCATCCGACATTGGTATATCATCAAAACTATAACTACCATCCTTACTTTGTATTACAGTTCTAAGATTTGCACCTGCCGAATCTACCAAAATCAATTTAGTTTCAGGGCAACCATTATTACTTGCAGGTCCTGGTTTATCAGGGCATTGGTCAAGCTTATCAGGTATCCCATCACCATCTTTATCAGGGCAACCTTTAAATTCTCTTAATCCAAATTCAGTAGGGCAATCATCCTCTTTGTCAATAATTCCATCACCATCCGTATCAGGGCATCCGTTGTATTGTGGCAATCCAAACACATCAGGGCAAGCATCCTGCTTATCAGGAATACCATCACCGTCTTTATCCGGACAACCATTAAATTGAGGCAATCCCGGCTCATCAGGGCAAAGGTCATCTTTATCTTCCACGTGGTCGCCATCTCTATCAGGGCAGCCGTAAAACTCCCAAACACCAGGTACATCAGGGCATCTATCTCTATCATCCGAAACGTGGTCGCCATCTCGGTCGCGCACACGAGGATGTAAAACAGGCAGTTTTAACATCGCTTCTATATCCACACCGTACATTGTTTTAGTAGTTACAAAAGGTGCAAGGTTGGAAGTGCCAATAATTAAAGGTCCTATACGCACACCCAACCCAACTCTCAACATTCCCATTTGGTCGTAAGATACAGGCACAAACACTCCAAAGTGGCGGTGGTCCCAACGTGGAGTAAGACTGATGATTGACATTTCGTGTACTTTCGCTTCCTTGTTTTTAAATTGAAATGCGTAACGCGGAGTAAGATTTACATAAAAATCTTTCCAGATATTATAATCTATCTGCGCTGTAAGCACCGTTGGCAGGTTCATTGTAAAGCTCGAATTATTATTTACAAGAAACTTATTAGGATATTTATTTGATAACAACGTATCAAACTGCGCAATGCTATTCGAATTAATATTATGAATATCCCAATTGCTGGTAGTAGGGTCGAAGTTTTGTTTCTCTGCATTATTATATTTCACTCTCCCAATATCCAACAACGACAGTCCTATCCGAAGTTTATATTTATTTAAATCTTTACGAGTTAAATTTTTCTCACCATTCATTTCATATTTATACTTCATATAATCAGGTCGCCATTCATATACAATTCCCAAATCAAAACCCACTGTAGGCTGCGAAACGCTTTTATATTTTATCGGTTGGTCTTTATTATCGAAATTAGAAGCGTGCCCGTAACCAGCATCACCGTGAGATATAGAGAGCGTAGTATCATTACTGAATTGATAATGAAAATCCTTTATATACATATAAGCCGCCGAAAACCCATCAATATATTTTACGGTAACTCCTGCTTTTAAAAAATGTTCTCCTTCTGCTTTTAATACTCTACCATACGTTAAGCCGTATTCAGCCCACGTCATCGTTTGTATATTCAAATCTTTATTATTCACTTTAGGAACCCACAGCGAAGGAGTTTCCAACTGATTATAAAGCAACGTTGCCAAATCAGCATCTAATCCATCCACATTTATTATCGAACGTACTTTCCATTTAACCGCTATTGCATCCTTTGCATCAAGCGTAACAAGCAGA
>CAILDT010000750.1 GCA_903833025.1 uncultured Bacteroidota bacterium
CGATCTAAATAATCTACATTTGCACTTTTTTACCTATTACTTCCTTTTTAGCAACCAGTATTTAGTGTTGAAGACCTTTACTATGGCTTAAAAGAAAGTTATGCCTGGCAACGTAATATTATGAAGAAGAGCAATTTGTTGATGGAACAAAAAAAGGCAAACGAGATGCTCGTTTGCCTTTCCTAATAAAGAATTAAAATTTATTATTGTTTGATAACCCTTTTAGAATAGATAATGTTGTTATCAGCATCCGTTACTTGAATAAAATACATTCCTGTTTTAAAATCTTCGATATTTGTTTTTAAAGAAGTTAAACCACTTGTAACATTTCTCTTTTCCTGTTTCACCTTGTTGCCAAGTACATCATACATTACCATTGTTAATTCCCTGTCCGATTCAGAAGTTACATCTAATGTAAATTCACTTTGAGCAGGATTAGGATAAATATTAAAGTTAGCACCTTCAATAGTATTCATAGTTATTGGGGAATGAGAACATAGAGAACCCATTGGTTCTAACAAAACAGAAGAATTGGAAGATGCAGCAGAGTTAGTACAAACAACAATACACCTGTAATAAGTAGCTGCATTTTGTGTAACATTTACTGATGAACTAGTAGCACCTCCAATATTAGTAAATGTACTACCATTAGATGACGACTGCCATTGAAAAGCCAACCCAGATGCAAAAGTAGTACCTGTTAAAGAAAGTATAAAATGATAGCCAGAACAAATAGAAGGAGCTGAACTAACTACTGTACCTGCTGTTGGAGTGCCAGTGCAAGGTAATGCATCATTCCAAGTATAAATTAAGCCAGTTGCGGGTCGTACGGTTGAACTAAAAGTTAAATTTGCTGAAGTAGTAGTTCCAGCTGTTGACGCTGACCAATTAGTAGTCGTAGCTCTGTCGTTAAAATCAGAGACAGTAGCACCTGTTAATCCTACCTGAACATTATGAGAGCTCATTCCCGGAGCTGCTATATATGCAACGTCAATTTGTCCAGTAGTTTCATAAAGTGCAATTTGAAATGTAACTTCATTTAATCCCCCACTATAAAAGCCCCAATTATCAAATTGAATACGAAAAACACGATTAGGAGTAGTTCCTGTTGTTTTATATTCTATTTTATGGTTAGTGGCAGCACCATATAAATCAGCACCTAAGGCAGAAATACAATTGGTGGTATTTGTTAAAGGAGTGTAACTACTAGTAGACGTTCCACCTAATTTAATAAAACCATTTGCACAAACACTACCTGTTGTAAATGCGGTACCGTGGTACATAAAAGTAAAAGGAATGGTTACCGGATATGTATTATCGTCAATTGCACCTGTACCAATTGTAAGTGCAGTCCCCGTATTATATATATTTACAGGAGTACCTATAGAAGAAGAAAATTGGTATGTGCTTACATTCTGCGCCTCTAAGTTAATGGTGCAAAATGCCAAAAGCATTGTACATACTGCTGCTCTCATAATAGATAAAAGAAACTTAATTGAGTAATTATTTGTTTTCATATTTTTTTTTATATAAATGGTTTGAAAATTATATGACAAAGGTATAATTATTTAATTCGCTTTCAACTAATTGAAAAATGTTTTTTTAAAAGAAAAAACGCACATTATTTATCCCCTATTTTTCTTTTGCGGATATTTCGTTTGTAATTAATAAAGCGAAGTATAAACAATACTATTATGACTTCGGATAAGATGAACCACCAGGCAAGCCAAAATGGTTTTATAATTTCGAAATCAAATGTAGCTTCTTCATTCGTCCAGGTTTTGCTATCTGCTCGTACTTGTACTGTAAATTTGTATTTACCTGCCGGCAAAGCAGAATAAATAATAATGTTGGAAGAAGTACTGCTCCAAGTGGTGTCCTGTGGCAATAATTTATAGCGATATTCGAGCGATTTTGGTTTATTGAAAGCAATGCCTCTATAAGTAATTTTAAGATTGTTTTCTGTTGGCAACAACAGATAATTTTGTTTTAACGGTGTAGCTTTATTATTTATTTCGATGCTGGAGAGATATATTTTTGCAACTTCGTTTGCAGGTTTTAAATCGTTTTCGGTAAATACCAATAACCCTTTATCGGTGCTTAATAGTATTTCGCCTTTGCTTTCGTAAACAGAATAAATGGTGCCGCAAAACAAACCATTGGAAGCACTATAATTTTTAATAACAAAGGATTTTGAATTCAAATAAATAACCGACAAACCTAAATTGGTTGCAAGATAAACGCGGTTAGTCATTGTATCAGCAAAAACACTGATGCAGTTATTGCTTTGTAAACCATTGGTTGTATTTATAAATTGAATAGTATTATTATTTATTACCGCCAAACCACTATAGCGGGTAGTAACCAACATTCTTCCGTCTTTTGTTTGTGCAATATCATCTATCCATCCTGCCAATGGTTTTCTTTCAGCGTGAAATGGTTTTGGGTTATCTCCAGTAAAAAGATAAAGTCCTTTTTCTGTTCCAAGAAACAACTGACCTTTCTTGTTTTCGCAAACACTATAAAAGCGAATGGTTTTATAAAGATTAAAAAGCACGTCAGCACTTTTGTTATTTATTTTAAACACTCTGCCAATACCTCCTGCCAGTATTGCACCATCGTTGGCAACAGCAATAGTTTTGTATGGGCAGTTTTCGTTTGGTGTTTTTTTTGTAATTGTTTTATCAAGCAAAAAAATGTTGCGCTCGCAAGCTACCCAGGTATTATCTGTTTTATCATTTATTATTTTTTTAACACTTACCGATTGAAGATTAGTGGTAGCAATTACTTTGTAGTCTTTATTAATGGTATGGATATTTCCATTTTGTGTTCCGCAAATAATAGTTCCATCTGTTTTTATTACTGCCGTTGTAACATTGTTATCACTTAACCCCGACAGTTTATCAAACAAACGAATGTTTAATGATGGTGACATTAATAGCCCTTCGCCACGAGTGGCAAACCAAAAGTTATGACTGTTATCTTCATACACTCCGTTAATAACATATCCTTCGAAATACTTTTGGCAACTTGTTACCGTATTATTTTTATCAATAAA
>CAILDT010000751.1 GCA_903833025.1 uncultured Bacteroidota bacterium
CTATAAAAGTCACTGAATTTAAATGTACCAATTTTTCTTTGGCTTCAAGCATTAATGAAGGGGTTGGCTCAAAAACTGAAGCATCCACTGGCGCAATTCTAGCTATTTGCAATATAAGTTCACCATCACCCGCGCCAAAATCTAAAACACGAAGTACTGTGCTAGTTTGAGAATGTTGTACAATTTTAAGTGCATCTAAAAAACGGCGATTTTGTAACCATGATTTAATTGGGTTAGGAACGAGCACGAAATAACTTGAGCAACTTATAAAATTGCCGATTCCGGCATGGCGACATAATTCCATTGCCTCAGATGCTTATCAAATACAATTCGCATTGATTCTTTAAACCCCACCATAACTTTTCTGCCTGTTTCATAAACCCTATTAAAAATACAGGCAAAGACTTTTAATCCTGTTTTTGTTGTTGTTTTTTCTATTAACTCTTTCATAAATAGATGACTGGTTAAAACCATGCCAGACATGGCGCGAGTAATATGAGGAAATACCAGATGCTCAATAGGGTTCCATTTAGACGTGTACGGGGGGTAATGCGCTATCCTTATTTCAATGCCAATCTTTTCCACCAATGCCTGTAAATCCTGCTTGAAAATATAGTGTCTGGAGGAGTTACTGCCGCCGCCATCCATTAACATTAAAATGGATGTTGCCCCTGGATAATACTGGATGCCATAGGTGTACCACCAGTGCCGAATCGAATCACAGGAAAACTCACTGGTGTCACGACTGGTCCCAATGTTAACGTAGGCTTCGTTGCGGTCTATATCATAAAGTGTATGAGGCACACCTACACCTTCGGCTAATGAAGGAAAATCATGATCAAAAACCTCGATAGTTTTAGTCGTATAAACCTTACCTTCGCGAAACAGATCACCTATCAATTCCTTTTTTTTGCTATCCACGCTGAGAATAGGATTGCCCGTAGCCGTATATAAACGCCTCAGCTCAGCGATCCGTTCAAACTGAGCGTTGCGGTTTATATGGCTGCCAGTCGCTTTATTTTTCATGGCCTTGCGCTTCACATAACTATTCTTTTTTAATAATTTTCTGACAATATTACGACTGACTTTGAAATCCTCTTCAGCCAATAGAGAGCCGATTTTGGCGCAGGTTAAATTGGTCCATTTTTTCGCTTCATCCATCGGGTCGCCTGCCGTATGTTCTTTTAAAACAGACAAAAATACGTCATTAATATCTGTTTGCTTTTGAATAATTTGTTTTCGGCCACCGCCCGCTTTTCTGTCTCGTCTTTTGGAGATAGTTGCCTTCTCTTTCAGTTCATTTATCCCGCGGCCAATGGTATTGCGAGAACAGAAAAACAGTTGAGCAATATAACTGATGCCCCCATAGGGAAATTTTGATGCTTCAACCCCCGCATACAACCGCTTATCTTTTTCGGATAGGCGGTTAAACACTTCTTGCATTTGTTTTTCAATTTCTATTGGGTAAGCAGACTGCATTATAAGTTTTTTGGGTAATGTTTTAGTTCTTTAACTTTACCGCATTACAACGACTACTTGCTCAAGTTATTTCGTGCTCGTTCCTTAGCGGGGTTTTTTATGACTAGACGTTCCCAATCAAAACCATTGAAACCCAGTTATTTTGTCCTCTACCTATTTTTATCCAGTAGAATAGCTCTAATAGAATGACGTTTTGTAGATTTTCAATTGGAGATC
>CAILDT010000752.1 GCA_903833025.1 uncultured Bacteroidota bacterium
ATCATCGCCAGAAAGCGGGTTGCTCTTTATTGCCGCTATTAACACACCATCGCTCAAAAAAGGTGATTTCGCAAGCAAACTATCTTTAATGGTGCTTGCTGTTAAAGTGGAATCATTAATAGCAGTGTATAACGCATCGGCATTGCCTCCATTTAATATCACATTTAGCGAATCCATTTTAGATTGAAAATTATTTATATCAGTCCTTAACTCTATATCCGATTTAGATAAATTCCATCCTCCCGTACCAGTACCGAACGAGGAAAGGCAAGCGTTGGTTATTGTATTACTGTTAATGGGGTTCGAACCAATAGTTACGGGTGTAATATCTGTTGTACGTGCTTGGTGACAAGGAACAGGAATAGTAAGATTGTCGTACCAATATTGCACCCACGAATTAACATCTAACATTGATGTGGACCACGTTGTATAGTCGTGACCATAAGTATGGTCGTTGGCTTGGCTAAAACAATTGCCCATTGGAGTAGCATTATCTCCTTGTAGGTAGTAAATTTGACTTGTTAGATTTCCTGTTGGGTATTGTACAACCCCAATATCAAAACTCGAATTAGCGTCGGTACGCCAAGATGTAAAAGTATTACACTCCATTCTAAGTCCACTTTGGTTTGAAAAACCTGATCCTGGAACATAATCTCTATGCCCATTTACACCTTGTGTCTGTATTCCCCTGCCAAGTGTAGAAAAATAATTATGGTAAATATGGTTAAAGTCTTGCAAGTGCACACCCAAATTCGAATTGTAAACAACGATACCAATATCAGTGTTATTGTTAACTCCACCAGTAAATGGAAAAAAGGCATTATCTTCTACTTTATAAGCAGTGCATTGATTCAAATAAAGTCCATAACTTTTAATAGCATCAAACGGGGTATTGTTATTTTTAATGTCAAAATGATTGCGTGTTACCGATGGGGTATTATAAGCATTTTCCAAATACACTCCTCTGTAATTATTAGTAAATTGGTTTTGGTCAATAGTGGCAAAAGTGGAACCAAGAAAACTGACTCCCGAAATAGCCCATTTTAAATTCCTAAAAATGCATCCCGGATATCCTCCCAACGATTTTACTACCAGATTAGAGTTTTTTGCAATTATGCCATCTAATAGCGGTGCAGTTGTTATGGCATTATTGCTATAACCACTATTATTTATATCATTATTAAATGTGCTGCTTCTGAATAAAACATTTGCAATTCCATTAAGGAAAGCGTGCGCTATAGGTGCAGGAATAAGAGCAGGGGGAGTAGTTGTACTATAATGCAATTGTTGGTCGGTTTGAAACAATGTATAATCTAAAGTAGATGAAAGCATTGCGCCAGTAGTGGGTGTGTATGCAGGCGGGCAGAACAAATCATACATATTATTTAAAAACTTTATGTAATTGGTTGCATTGCCTTGCGACGTTATTCTGCCTCCATTTAACGTGTTAACAGTACTGTTAATTGGCGCATAAGTCAAATCTTTATTACCAAGAGTAACACCGTAATAAGCATTTGAAATTTCGGTAGAATTATACAACGTTAACCAAGCGGTTTTTGAATAAGTAAAAGCACCATTGTTGCCCCATACCTCAATACCCTCCCACATACCTGTTCCGCACCCTTCATAACTTGTGAAAACGGTGGTATATCCATAATTGGGATCATCAGTAAGAAATAAGTGACCTCCTGAACCGGAAACACTATTTTCTATAGTAGTTTTAGCTCCATATATTGGAGTATTTCCAAAGTAAGTTCTTGGTTTAAATTCAAATCTCATTCCCTTAATGGTAATATTATAACCAGCAGGAATTTCTAATTTATCGGTAATTATAACTGGATTAGTGGGTGTGCCTTTTCCGAAACCAAAAGGGTTGTTTTGTATTGTCCATACTTGAGTTGTATTAGGAAATTGTGCGCTTGTATGCACTCTATAACTCGAAACAGGTAAGTTGGACAGACAACACGATTGTACTCCTGAAAATACAGGTAAAGAATAATTTTGCCCATCAATTTGGTCTATCAAAGAAGGAATTAAAGGGTTACCAGCTAATTGATTGGTGGCATTTGTAAATCCATTCCAATTTGAAGCAGGTCCATTTGGAGAGTTTTTAAAGCCATTTAATGCTTTTATATAAGTTCCATTGGTATAATACATATTACCATCAAATCCTAATTCAATTTGTGATGGTCCAATATTTTGATCATCCCAATAATTTGGATTAAAAGTAAAATCTGTAAAGGTAAGTGATGGTATATCAATGTATCCAGAAACATTGTTCCAACTACTTCCACCAGAATTATCGTAATTTTCATAAGTGTAAAAAAGAGTATTTCCTGAAGGTGCAAATTCAAGTCCTTTGGTATATTTCGCAGTTAGTGAAGAAACAACAGGATAAATGTTGAATATTTTTTGTGTGTTTGGAATTAACGTTCCATCCGTAAGACTAATATCATCCACAACAATGTAGTCATCTCCATATACTTTAGCAAGGCGGTAACTTCCCGACAATTTGATAATTTCTAATTCAGTATAAAAATTATTGTTTCCACTAGAACCAAGCCCAAGGGTTAAAGGATCTGCAATACCAAAATCTGTTTGATTATTCCCATCAAAATTAATACCTGTTGCATCAACATTATATCTGAAAATATGACTATAACCAGAAATAAACAAAAAATATTTACTATCATCGCACCTATATGGAGTAACAGCCAGTCCAAATCTATTTGATTCTGCTATTGCAGCTGTTTCAAGCGTAAAGTCATACGGATCGTAGGAATCACCTCCTGTTTGATTATATAAGTTAATCATATTAATTCCGTTTGTTCCAATATCATTGGTGGCTGTAGAATAATACACCATTGCGCCTTGTCGAGAACCTCCATAGTTATTATTGGGTAAATCAAAATCCAATTTTCCGTACTCTGGGTGAAACCTCGGTCCTTCGTTAACACCACCATTCGATTCTGTGTAATATCCGACACCAATAATGATAAAAAATTGTTTTGCATTTCCTGGTACAGGAACAATACTAATTTCACCTCCGAGTATTCTTGAAACATTAGTTTGTGGGTCGATTTCGAATTTTAATTGGTCAATAAAATAACCACTTCCATCATATAGGTTATCATCAACAATAAAAAATTGCAAATTGCCACTCGCATCATAATAGCTATTTGAAGCCCATTGCGCATTAATTGAAGGGCAATTGGTTCCCCCATATTCACTACCAATTGTATTTGTTGTTGGAATTGGCAAGCTAGTATTGCTGTTGATTCCACTTAAATTAAAGCCAATTTTGTTTGGTGGCAAAGCCCATTGATTTGATTGTAACTGTCCAAATCCATTAATTGATAAAATTAAAAGCATCATTAAAATGCCACTGCGAAACATTCCTCTTATAGAGAAACCATTTTCTGTTTTTGTACTCGTTTTTTTCATTGGTTTTTTTGGTTAGTTATTATTTATTTGGTTTAATGTTTTTGAAAATCAGTAAATACAATTCCATTTTTGTTATTTTTAAATACAGCATCCGTAATGGTTATAGTATCGCCTGTTTCGGTTGTCAACGCATTTTCTGCATTTTCAATAACCGCATTTTTATTTATTGTTAATAGCCCCGTGCCTTTGTTTTTTAGTATCCCTGCCCACGTATCTGTTCCTGCACTATATATATGTGTGTTGTTGGTAATGGTTAATACAGCACCTGTACCTGCCATTACAATTGAAGCACCTTTTGCCATCACTACTTTGCACTTGCTAAAATAGGCAACTGCACTAATAGTTAGCGTACCTTCTATTTTTAATACTGCACCAGTAAAATTATGTTCACTCGTCCACTTTGTCCCATCGCTTACTGTTATTATATTATCATTCGCAGGCATATTCATATTTTGTGCTTTACTCATTTCGCTCCAGCCAATACAGGCGAGCATTAAAATAATTTTTGTAATTGTTTTCATAGTTTTCTTTTTTTAGTCCCGTTCGTACAGGGGTTGTTTTTGGTTAATTATTATTTATTTTTCTTTTATCAGCATATCGCTACATCATCATATCAGCACCTCAATCAAATCCTTTTAAATCCGCCTAACCCGCGTCATCCGCGCTCCATTTTTGTAAATTCTCTGTGCAACTCTGCGCCTCCTCCAGTCTTACTCTGTGTTAAAAATCCCTTTGCCGAAGGCAAAAAAAAGGCGCAAGTCACACCATAATTATAACATTATTTTGCCCTCGCGCCTTCCTCAAACTAATCTTTATTACTTATCCCGCCCCCCTCTCCTTTCTTTCAAGGAGAGGGGCTGGGGGTGTGGTCTTATCTCATCCGCACATCTTCACATCTGGTAAATCCGCACATCATATCTTCTTCATCCTTATCGTTATCCTCACTATATTTCCCTTCGCTATCCCTATCGCACTTTGTGTATAAACAATATAAGTTGGCTTTTCCGCAGTAACACTGTAATTTCCATTCTCCAAATCCTTCTCCCTCATATTTCCCTTTTTAGTGGTTTTCCCCAAATAAGTCGTAATTCCATCCGTTACAGTCGTTTTCACACCTCTCAATTCCACCCCGGTTGCATCATCCACAATATGAAGAGCCAAAGAAATATGTTGCGCTCCCATCATCCCTTTTCTATAAGCATCCGTTATTCCTTTCACAAAATCAGGGTTAGTTCCCTCATAACTTCCTGCCAAATCAATCAAATCTTCTGCAATATTGTCCAATTCCTTTACAGCTCCCTTAATATT
This sequence comes from uncultured Bacteroidota bacterium, assembly GCA_903833025.1. Lineage (GTDB taxonomy): Bacteria > Bacteroidota > Bacteroidia > 2-12-FULL-35-15 > 2-12-FULL-35-15 > 2-12-FULL-35-15. Next base: position 4,753 of record CAILDT010000752.1, read on the forward strand.
AAAAGTAGCCGTTTTTACTCCCACTTTCGCCAACCCGGGACTTGGTGCCGCGTTTATATACGCCGTTCTTGCTGTCCCCACAGCACTTACCACAGGCGCAGTTATCCGGTATCCTGCCGTAATCATAGCTGTTAAATTAGTAGTACCCCTATCAAAAGCCACTTTCCATCTTCCTTCCAGCAACTCCTCCTCACCGTAAAATAACTCACTAAATCCAAACCCAATCTCCCCAAGCAACGTACTGTTTCCAGTACTTTTTGCATATACTTTCATAATTTTACAAATCACCAACGCCTTTTTTGCCACATCCATCCGCAATACATCCTTCCCCACAGCAATTCCCTTATTATCATTCTTCTGTATCGTTTCGTATGCCTTCACAATGTCTATTTCATCGTGCAAATCATCTCGTTCCCCCTGCATACCAGCATCACCAGTCCATATTGCATTGTTCGCATCCGCAAATGCTAATTGCGTTTCCGCAGCCGTAATTGTTCTTTTTTCTGAATCTTCCATTTTTATTTAGTTTTAGTTTTTATTAATTTATTTTGTATAATACTGATTTATAATTTATTATCCACAATCTTCCACTCCTTTTGTCATCCTGAGCTTGTCGAAGGACTAACTCATAACTCCAAAAAGTGGCTTTAGGTTATCGTCTTTCTCTCCTAGGTTCTTCTCTTTTCGTCGTAGTTTGTTGTCTTTCTCTCCTCGGTTGTCGTTTTTCCCTCCTAGTTTCTCGCCTTTCCTTTGTAGGTTCTTCCCTTTCTCTCTTAGTTTCTCCTCTTTTCCTCGTAGGTTCCCATCTTTCTATCCTAGTTTCTTCCCTTTCCCTCGTAGCTTCTTAACTTCCTCTCCTGGTTTCCCGTCTTTCTCTCTTAGTTTCTACAAATCTTCAAATCATCCCAAAAAAATCCCTCCTTTCTTTTTTCAAAGAAACAAGGGAATAAAAAAACACACAACTTTCAAAGCCGTATGCTGTAGTTTTATAATAAGTGAAAAAAGGGTTTTGTTTATCCGCAGTGCGCGAGTGCGTATTGCGTATTGCGTATTGCGTATTGCGTATTGCGTATTG
>CAILDT010000753.1 GCA_903833025.1 uncultured Bacteroidota bacterium
CAACACACCTCTTATTTCTCCCCGCCCTTTTTTACTCATATAGTTGCCCCACATGCCATCACCGCTCTGTTTGTAAGTTGGGTGTACACCAAAAAATGATGCCATTTTTTTTGCTGTTTCGAAACGTGATACATCCTCTATTTCCAACGCAATTGCTATGGCACTATCTACTCCTATCCCAGGTATACTACCTATTAGTTTAACCTCCTCTTTTTCACTGTAAATACCCTGGAGGTATCGCTTTTCACCCATTATCAAGGTTACTTTATGCAATATCTCTTTGGCTGTTTCCTGAATAATATGGCCAATGTGATTACTCACCTCCTGGGTGCTTGTTTTAGCCTTGTTGACAATAGCCAATGCCTTTTCCGGTGTAATGTTATTAATGGCTGAAAGCCTTGATACGCCTATGTTACGTACTGATTTTGCTGTCGGGTATTTCGATAGCATATCCAGTAACCAAATAGGTACGCCGTGCCGGCAATAGACCATTACCTCACTAAAATACTGGTAAATCAGTTTCTCAAACTGGTTGTTTAATTGGACCTTTTGTTTGGTCAGCATTTTAATATAGGTAAGGTGCTGCCGGCCCTCTTTTGATGCTTCATTGATTGCTCTGTTGCCTAAGCCATAATCAACTTTTTTCGGAAATTTAGCCATGTAGCTAGCTATACTTTTCGCACTTACAGCATCTGTAATTGTCCGGTTTAGAGAGGCATCACTCAAGGCTTTAACCACTCTCGGATTGAGCCTGCAAACAAAAACTTTCTTTTCCTTAAAGCCACTTTTCAAATAACCATACCAGTTATTTTCATACCCGCCTGTGCTCTCAACTCCACAGTACAATTCTTCTAAACCTTGTTTCATCCAGCCTGCAATAAGTGCTTTTAAACCCTGCCTGCCTTCATAGTTATCTTGAAGTATAAATGCTTCTTCCATTACCTCACTTTCGCTATCCAATAGAAGAAAGTCAGCATAACCTTTACTTACATCAATACCCAAATACCCTGTCTTTTTCATACGCTTGTTTTAAAGTTATAAAATACCAAGCTCCGTTCAGGCTTATCAACAATACGGCATCCAGTGCCAAGTTATACCACGAACTCAACTTGATGAAGAAGATACTTGGACTCGGTATCAGGTACCAGCGTCTCCCTTCTCCTTATCATCAAAGTTGGTATTTTTACTCAACGATTTGCCTGATTAAAACAATCGTTTTTACTAAAGAACAAACATATAAGCGTCTCGCTTGGTCTGATTTACTGCAAGCGTCGCTTGCGAATTGAAGCGAGACGCTTCAAAGTAAAAGGACGAAGCATAAAGCTTCGACCAGTACAGCGAGGTGAAATTGGGGCATTGTGGGGCAACAATGGGAAATTACAATAAAACACATGTAAATAACAATCAATCACTTACAGCGATACGATTGCCCCATTTCACAAAATAATTATTTTCACGAAGTGGGGCATTGAGGCTCATAATTGGCATCAACAAATCCTGCCGTGCATTTTACAAGGCCACTTCACCTGCTGAAAAAACACCGTCGCAATGACACGCCGGGGAAAAACACCAAAAAAGGCACAAAAATCCCCCCAATAAAAAAGTCCCGGCGAGCCGGAACTTTTTTATGTTTTATATCATTGAACATTATTCATCATCACCTGCAGATGCCGGACCACGGCCACCTTTCTTTTCAAGCAGGTCTCTAACCTTAGGACCCATTTGCTGCATCTTGTCAAAGATATTCTTGGC
>CAILDT010000754.1 GCA_903833025.1 uncultured Bacteroidota bacterium
AATAATAAACTGAAAGTTAAAATCTTCAACGGCTTTGTATTTTATTATTTTAGAATTGCTATTCACCAGCATCACATCGCCAACATGGAGTATATGTTTGTTGAAATCTAAATCGTCAATACCAATCCTTAATTTTTTTGCGTACAGCAATGTATCGTTATGCAAATCCTGAATATACACATCATCAAGTACTATCTTTTTAAAGAACTGAATTTCCAAACTTCCGATTTCAATTTTGGTGTTTAATTTTGATGATAAGTACCTTGCTGCTTGATGCCCTGCGTAGGTTTGCACCGCTTTTATCTGGATGAGAACAAACAATACTACCAACAAAAATAAAATTGTTGACAGGATACGGAACACTATTTTACCTAATTTTTTAATACCTTTGTTACCTGTTAAACGTTTGAAAAACAGGGCAAAGGTACTAAATATGAATCAACCAATTGTTATACTTGGCATCGAATCATCGTGCGACGATACTGCGGCGGCTGTTATAAAAAATGGAAAACTGCTTTCGAATATAGTTGCTAATCAGGATGTACACAAGCAATATGGCGGCGTGGTGCCCGAACTTGCATCGCGTGCACATCAGCAAAATATTATTCCCGTGGTGCATCAGGCAATTAAATCGGCAGGTATAAATAAGAATGATATTTCTGCAATAGCTTTCACGCGTGGTCCCGGTTTAATGGGTTCTTTACTGGTAGGTACCTCTTTCGCCAAATCATTTGCGATGGGTTTAAATATTCCTCTTATTGAAGTAAACCATATGCAAGGGCACGTGTTAGCACATTTTATTGAAGATAATGAAAGTGGTAGGTTTCCTACATTTCCTTTTCTTTGCTTAACAGTATCTGGCGGGCATACACAAATAGTACTGGTAAAAAATCATTTTGATATGACGGTGATAGGCGAAACTATTGACGATGCAGCTGGCGAGGCATTTGATAAAGCCGCAAAAATATTGAACTTGCCTTATCCCGGCGGTCCGCTTATTGATAAAAATGCGAAGACAGGAAACCCTCTTCAATATAAATTCACCAAACCCTCCGTGCCAGATTTAAACTTTAGTTTCAGCGGATTAAAAACAGGTTTTATGAACTTTATCAATACTGAAACAAGTAAAAATAGTAATTTTGTATCCGAAAACTTATCAGATATTTGTGCTTCAATACAACATACTATTATTGAAATGTTGATGAGTAAACTACAAAAAGCAATGGTACAAACCGGTATAAAACAAATAGCGATAGCGGGCGGGGTAGCTGCCAATAGTGGATTAAGAACCAGCTTAAAGGAATTAGAAGAAAAAGAAGGATGTACCGTGTTTATTCCAAAGTTTCAATATTGTACCGATAATGCAGCAATGATAGCCATTACAGGATATTATAAATATATGAAGGGTGAATTTTCAACGCAAACAACTTCACCATCTCCACGTTACGCTTTATAAATAATGAAGGTATTTTAAAATGAACAAAACAAAAATAAAATATAGTATTACTGTTTTGGTTATTTTGTTTTCAATAGGTACAAAGGCATTTGCATTTTCGCCCACAGACACTATATATTATACAAAGAAAAAGGCAGACAACCTGAAAAGTAAAATATTTGACCCACCCATTGTTTTAAAAACCAGCCCCACCGCTCTGTTATGGGGCGGCATATTTCCTTTTACTTCCGAATATCGTTTTTTGGCAGAGGTAACCACCGGGAGAGCACAATCCGACCAAGCAGGAATCTCCTACCTCGGTAAAAACATACTATATAAGGCATTAGAAAAAGCCGCCAACATTTCC
>CAILDT010000755.1 GCA_903833025.1 uncultured Bacteroidota bacterium
ATCCCGCTCTAATTAAAGAGCGGGATTTTTTATTTAAAAGTTATAATCTTTATAACCTACAAAATCAATTTTACTTGTTTTTCGCTTATCGGACCGCCACGTTTTGGGTTTTTCGAATCGAACCATTGGTCCCAATAATTCAAATATTGACCCGAATTTTCGGCTCCCAATTCCATCAACAAACTTGCTCCGGTATTTATTTCTACTGTTACACCAGGTGAGTTATAATTTGCAGGTCCGGTTGTAGGTTTATCCGATAGTGCGAAGTATCTTTTTACACTATCTGCACCTGTATCGGCTGGCAAACTTGCCCGTTTCGAAGTGGAGGTGGTATATCCTTTTGCTTTTATTTTACCGCCGCTTGCTTGTACCAATTTGGTAAATATGACGTTTGATATTGGGTCGGTGCGGTGTGTTGGGCTTGCGTGTGCACTATCTGCTACTACGTTAAATACTAATTCATCGTCGCTGGTAATGTTCGGACTGGCAGCTATAACGTTTAGCAGCGGCATACCAAAAGTGTTGAAATTTTTGATAAACAGTGCTACTGCTTTATTTACTGCCGGTCCTTTTTGAAGCGGGTCGCTTTTTTTAGCATACAATATAGCCCAGGCAACTCTTTTGGTGTGCCAATCGGTCATATTTTGTGCTACAAGCCCCAGCCGGATACCGTTTAAGGGGTCAACTACTACTTGAAAATAGTCGTCTGTTTCTAAAATGTAAGTATTAAACTTAGCTGCTGATTTTGGGATTCTTTTCGCCATTTTTTTATTAATTTAAGAGTGAATACTGGTTATTTATGTGATTTTATAATCTATTTTATTTTAATTAGCTTGTTTTTCAGTTAGTTAATACTTTAGTTCCCTTAGCAACTCTTTTTGTTTCCCTTAGCAACTCTTTTGGTTCCCTTAGCAACTCTTTTGGTTTCCTTAGCAACTCTTTTGGTTTCCTTAGCAACTCTTTTGGTTCCCTTAGCAACTCTTTTAGTTCCCTTAGCAACTCTTTTGGTTTCCTTAGCAACCACTTTATTTCCGTACGCTACTTTTTAAAGAACTTTCGTATGTAAAAGTATAGCCATTTTTTGAAACAGAAGCAAGCAAGCGTGTTTAATCACGGGTACTAATGGAGGGTATTGAACTTTAACTCCGGAAGGAGAAACGTTTTAAATTCAAAGCTTTGGAGAGGATTAGTAAGTTGTGAGGAAATAAAAAGCGGGTACTCCTATTTTTTGCCGAAGTTTTTCATCTCCTTTTTACCCGTTTTTTTTATTATCTGCCCATTTAGTTTTTTGAGCCAGTCTTCTTTTAACCCAAGCGCACTCATCACTTCCTGCAAATTTAGTTTCTCACGATACATTAGCACAATACTTAGTTGAAGATGTGTAAGCAGCAACAGTTTTAATGGTTTTAGAAATTTATATTCTGCACTATGTGGTGTTTGTTCGTTTTCATAATAAGCGGAGTGGTGCATCCTGTTTTTAAACGTATATTTTAGTAGCGAGGTGTTTTGTTTCATCAGCAAATCTGCTGCATTCAATAGTAAAATGTGTTCCGCAAAAGTAACCGTGGCAGCTATCCATACATAATGTTTGGTATGTTGTGCGTTTTCAAATATGAGAGTTTCGGAGTGCATTTGTGGTTTCGCCTCACCCCTTTATCCCCTCTCCAAAGGAGAGGGGGAGAGCTGTGAAGCTGTTAGTTTGAATTATTGAACAACAATTTTTTTATTTATAATGTTTTTATTTTCATCAGTTATTTGCACGAAATAAATTCCTTTACTCAAATCTCCTTTTTCAATAATAAATTGTTTGCCACTAAATGTTTCTGTTTTTATTTGTTTTCCGAGAACGTCTGTTATTTTAATGGTGGCATTTTTTTGTTCCGAAGAAAAAGAGATTGTTGTTTGGGAGGTGAAAGGGTTGGGGGAAATATTTATTCCATCATTAGTTTTAAAATTATTTACAGAAACAGTGTTTGGAGGAAACGACCAAAGTTCGACACCGTTAACACCATCATTGGCAGGAAAAAACAAATTAGCGCCTGCTATAAAAAATCCGCCACCAACTCCAGAATTACTTCCCACATATATATCTTCAACCAATTGTGTACCGATTGTTGTTCCATCTGTTTTCCATAATTCAGTTCCTGTTGTTCCGCCATCATAAGCTGAAAAATAGAGTTCGTTCGCCCATATAATCGTGTTTCTGGGCACTACATCATAATTGCAGCTGCCATTTGGATTAATGTCTGCAATTTTTGTTACATTCCCAGGTGTTCCATCTGTTTGGTATGGCTCGTTTCCGTTACCTCCGGTAGATGAGTAATTAGGAAAAATCCACATATTATTAAAATAGGGTATATTAGTAGGTGGGGTGTTGAAGGTATTACCAAGGCTATCTGTGAGATTAAATGTTCCTGAATTTGTGCCATTTGTCATACCAAGAATTTCATAGCCACTGTTATCAGTAAGTGAAAATATAATCTTGCCATTGTTTTTTTGCAAAAAATTTCCATAGATGGAAGACACGGCATAGTTATTCCAAATGTATTTGTAAATACTGGTTCCGCCAATAGTTCCATCGCTCTTCCATAAAAAAACAGAATCGTTGAATGGACCACTATTTATAAAGGTCATAAAATAAAATTCGGTTGTGTCCGCAAAATTATTAGATATAAAAGTAGTGGATGAAGTATTGCCTCCTGGTGTAATGTCTATAAACAAATTGGTACCAGCGGTTGTACCATCGCTTTTCCATAATTCAATTCCGTGTACAGCATCGTTAACTTCAAAATATAAGTTATTATTACATTGACAGAAGTGATAAAAAAGGGAATTAGTACCTCCTACATTAATGTCTTTTATAAGGTCAGTCCCCCCTGAAGTTCCGTCGCTACCCCATAGTTCTTTTCCGTGGATTCCATCGTTTGCCATAAAATATAGAATGCCATTCATCATTGTTTCAATAGTAATTGTTGAACCATTAGTACCAACATAAATATCTTTAACCATTACAGTTCCTAATACTGTACCATCGCTTTTCCAAAGTTCTTCGCCGTGTGTGCCGTCATTTGCTACAAAATAAAAAGTACCATTTCCAGCATCTGTAAACTGATTAGGAGATGAACTTCCAACACCAGACCAAATATCAATTAACATATTTGTACCCGCATTTGTACCATCAGTTTGCCATATTTCCGAACCTGCTCCACCATCATTTGCTGAAAAATAAACAATATTGTTCCATTTAAAAAAAGCACCTATTGCTGAACTGCCAGTACCCATTTTAATATCTTTTACCATATTAGTACCAGCCAACGTTGCATCGCTTGACCATAATTCGGCACCGTGAACGCTATCATTGGGTGTAAACAATAAAACTCCGTTAAGTTCCATTGCATTAAAACTGGATGTTGAAAGACTGCTTCCTACTGATGGATAAATGTTTTTTACCATATTAGGGATTTGAGCATAGCTTATTTTATTAGTTAAAA
>CAILDT010000756.1 GCA_903833025.1 uncultured Bacteroidota bacterium
ATAATATGGATTGGTCGATTACTTTAGCCTTTGAATTGCTATATAATTGATTAAACTATACTGGAGTCGGCTAGTGCCTGCTGCGCTAGTGCCTGCTGCGCTTGTGCCTGCTGCGCTTGTGCTACCTGCTGCGCTTGTGCTACCTGCTGCGCTTGTTTTATTGCTTGATATGCCACTTGATGTGCTGCTGCATCTGCACTTCTCTCATAACTAATATTACTTCTCAATGAATTATTATCACCTTGATTGGTCACTGCTTTTAAGGCAGGCGGCTGTATTTTATTAGCCTGATAATGTTCTACTTCAGCAAATAGTGCAGCCCGATCCCGATGCAACCTTTCTATTTCTTCCATTAAAGCTTCTTCTCGTCGTTGTTGTTGTTGTTGATTATAATTTTCCCAAGATTGTGAAGCAGCTCTTGGTCTAAATGGATCCGGAGCATAAGAACGGGATTGTGTTTGTGCCCTAGGAGACATATAATCATCTCTCGCTAAAGCCGGCACGGTATCCAGTTTTAGTTTTTTCAATAAAACATTCAATTCATCGCCTTGTTTCTTGTTCTCCTTATAAGAAAAAGAAGAAAATTGCAAGCAGGCTAAACTTAGACAAGAAATACTACCTGAAATAAAACTGAGCGTATCGTCGTGATAATAACCTGCCGAAAAACTCATAATACTCCCTAATGCTACCATTACTTTCGAGACTGTTTCAAAAGTAATGCCGGTTCGGCGCCAACACGTTTTCCCGCCGATAGTATTGGCTACAGTGCTTTTATAATACGGTTCAACTAATTGATCAATTATATATTTACGTGTATCATCACATATTTCGAATTTTTCATGATCTGTCATTATTATTATAATAGAGCCGCATAAAATTCTTGCACTTTTCGATTGACTTTGATTTTCTGGGGATTAAATGCGGTCAAATAAAGTCCGTCCAAGCTTTTAACCCGCGATAAAGCGACATATGTCTGACCGCACTCGAATATATTACTGCCCGCGTCAATTTGCGCCATATCTAAAGAAACCCCTTGCGCTTTATGAATCGTAATAGCCCACGCATAAATCAGCGGCAACTGTTGTACACCAATCGTCTGATGATATTCGCTCGTCCAGACGTGATAACCGACCGTTTGTCTAGCACCGTTATTAAATTGGATTAAAGGCAAACCGCCGACAAAATCGATAACAATGCCTTGGCTACCATTCACGATCGGCTCCGGACTCTCCATATCCAAATTCACAATGCACATCACTTGCGCCCCTTTTTTCAACACGATTTCCTTATCGGCCATAATACTATTGATTAGATATTGCGTTTCTATTTCTTTCTGCTCCGGAGTTATTTTCTCCTTTATCGGCGCTTCTTTTTGCCCTTTGGTCTTTTGCGACGCAGCGGATTCCAGCATATCGGCCGCACTGCTAATTTTGTAGACGTGTTCTTCGCCTTCGAGTTTCTTTAATTCGGCGGCATTCACCAGTTCAGCATCGCGGCGTCGAGGTAATAAAATCGTCGGTGCAAAGTTCTCGGGCAACGTTTTGCCAATATGGGGCGCTAATTTGTCCAAAGACGATTTATAGAGTTTGCCAATGCGGATTTGATTAAGAATTGCGGTATAGGCTTGATCGGTTTGCCGAAATATTTTCTTTAATTGGACAACTGTATGAAAAGTCGTGGGCCATAAAGGGCTTTCAAAACAAAAAGCCGCGGCAGTCGGCTCGCTCTCTTTATCTTCATCGCGCATAACAGGCGGCAATTGATAAAAATCACCTGAAAACACGAGCTGTAAACCGCCAAATGGTAGATGTGCCATTGCAGGTCGCACTTTTCGGCCAATACTATCGAGGACTTCGAAAATCTTTTGCGACATCATACTGACTTCATCTATTATCAGTACATCGATTTTTTTCCATTGACTGCTTTTATATTTATTGGCATAAACTTTGCGCATGATATATTCAACCGAGCCATTTGCTATACCAATACCCGACCATGAATGCACTGTTTTGGCTTGACAATTTAAGATAACGGCTGCACAACCAGTAAGCGCACACACTTGCACTTTTCGGCCGGTTGTTTTACAGAAATCCACCATTTTTTTAATAAGGGCTGTTTTTCCAGTGCCACCAGGGCCTGTTAGAAACAGATTCTTCTTTTCAGTAAAGGCCATCATAGCTTGCTCTTGTTCTGGTGATAATTCCATTTTTGTCTGTGTTTAATATGTATACACTAATAAATATTAAATCAATTTTATATATTATATACTGCTTGCTTGCTCTGCTTGCTCTGCTTGCTCTGCTTGCTCTGCTTGTTTGCTCTGCTCTGCTTGCTCTGCTTCATCAGCAATTGCCTTATACTCTGGTGGCGCAGTAGTAGCGCCGGCTAATAATGGTTGCTTATCATTTAATCGCTCATATTCTTCTTTGGGAACGATATAATAATATTCGCTCATCTGATTAATTGGCGGTGAACATATACATTTATTCAGAAGATAGCATGAACTAAGAAGAAAAGCTATTTCA
>CAILDT010000757.1 GCA_903833025.1 uncultured Bacteroidota bacterium
GAAAAGCTCGCAATGACGTTTGCTCTTTATTTAGATAACGGAATGAATTATGAAAGAGGTCTAATGAATGTGTCCTATTTAACAGAGCATATCACCTTACAACAAAATTATTAATACATTTGTAAAAAATAATTAAGTCCAGAGGACTTGTATGAATGGTTAACGAGACGCTACGCTTAATGGGGAGTGCTTAGTGTGTAAACTGTGCTTACCCCAAAAAATAAAATATAAAAAAAGTTGTATATGAAAACGTTAACAGATGTAGAAAAATTAAAGGCTCTAAAATCGGAAATAGAAATTACTCAATCTGATTTTGAAACCGTAAATGATGGAATAGCATTTCAGGTTCAACAAATTACTCCCTATTTGAAAAGATTAGGAATAACATACTCAGAAAGCATAAAGCCACAGCTAATAACCAAGCATAAAAAAATGGAAATTCATGGTTTGGAATTTCATATTAAAGCGCCGGCAGAAGATTGGGAAATGAACATGATTCTTAATGTATTTGGGGCTTGTTCAGTTATGTTATATACACATAAGGAAGAATTTGAAAAGACTGCCGGAAAAATAAAGGAATTGCAAAAAATGGTAAATGCCCTTGAACTACTTATAAAAGAAAGCCCTGCCGAAAACCAAAAAATAAAAATGGCATTTAAGAATGCCTATTTCTATAATGAAAAAATAAATAAATATGTTGACGATACCGAAAAGTTAATTGATGCTATTAAGGAAAATATTGAAAAGGTTCTTGCAAATTATGAAGGCATAAAACACAAATTGCCAGAAATAAATTAAATTTTAAGCCACCTTACACCCCCCCTCGCTCTCGTTTGTAACGAGGGAGCTTGAGAACAGCGTTTACAACGCTATACCCTCCGCCCCTGTAAGCGCGAAGCTGAAGCAAAGCAAGTGTGTTAGTGCTTCGTGATGTTTTAATATTTTAAGCTTAGCTTAAATAAAGAATGGAAATAAAAAAAGTACAACTTATAAAATAAAAAAACACGAAGCACAGCCGCGCAGTTCAACGCTTCAGCTTCGCGCTTACTGAAATAAAAATTTAAAAATGAATAAAAGACAAAAAATAATTTCACTTCCTTTTCATCCTGAAATAGAAAAAAGGTTTATAATTGTAAGCGATAGCCTAATAAAATTGCAAAATAACATAGAACCTTTTAAAAAACTTGTCAGAGCTTTTTTAAATGAACATATAAAATGGAATAAACGATTTAATGCATCTAATAATAAAATTATGGATGTAAAAAACACTCCCGGCATAGACCCAAAAGCAGCCTTGAGATTTGAAGAAACCATTTTTGCCATTTATGAGATAATAATTGAAAATCAACCTACAATGAATAGTTTGGTATATGTTGGAGATAAATGTATGAAACACATCTCATCGCTAACCCAATTGTTTTATGATGCTGCTCCTTACTTTAAAGACAATAAAACTAATTTTGATTTGAGTGATGAAAGAATGCAACTTCTTGAAGCGGCTTTGCAAAAAGGATTAGAAGGTTTCGAATTAATGAAAGCGGATTTGAAAATACAAAAAGAAAAATTGCAGGAGGAAATTATAATGTACAATACACTTGGAGGGGTGAATTAAGCATAAGTTAGTGGACACTCTCATATTAGGGCGTAGCGTCCCACTACTTCCTGTTTAACCCCGCTCGCCCTCCCCAGTAAGCTCGAAGCTGAAGCAAAGCAAGTGTGTTAGTGCTTCGTGATGTTTTAATATTTTAAGCTTCGCTTAAATAAAGAATGAAAATAAAAAAATAAAATAAGTACAACTTATAAAATAAAAAAACACGAAGCCCAGCCGCGCAGTTCAACGCTTCGGCTTCGCGCTTACTGCGCTGCCAGTAGTTAAGTTTAAATAAAAAAACAAATGAGCGAAAAAAGACCCTTCAGCAAATTAAAAAAGAACATCGAAAGTTTGTTTGATGAAAAATTAAAAATGCAATTTTGCTGTATAGCATATCCTATGCGTAGCCAATATGGAAGCACTTCTATACCTCGTTTTTATGTGAAGCTTGGTAAAGAAATAATTTGGGATTTACCAAAAGACTTTAAGTATAAAGAGATAGA
>CAILDT010000758.1 GCA_903833025.1 uncultured Bacteroidota bacterium
AAATTATTAACCCATTTTATTCAATGTTGCCCAACATCAGTATTACCCACTTATTATAAATAGTAAATGAACAAACTGGCTTTATCAATGAGTTCACGCATATCAAACCACATTACTCTAAGTCTAAAATGGATGAAATGTCCATTTTTGCAGCACTTGTTGCCAATGGCACTAATCTCGGTGTTAATAAAATGGCAACGTTATGCGATTTAAATTTAAATGACCTCAACAGCGCAGATAAGAATTATATTCGTTTATCAACACTTAGGGCCGCTAATGATCGTGTAAGCAATGCCATATCAAAATTACCGATATTCAAATATTGGAACTTAATGGATGACTTACTACTGGCATCTGCTGATGGTCAAAAAATGCTAACTGAGCGTGATACATTGTTAGCGCGATTTGCTCTTAAATATTTCGGACTTGAAAAAGGCGTGGTAGCACATTCATTAATTGCAAATCATGTGCCAATTAATTGCCTACTAATTGGTGCTAACATGCATGAAAGTCATTATTTATTTGATTTGTTTTACAATAATACTTCTCTTATAATGCCAGATATGCTAGCAACTGATACTGAAGGAAGCAATCAGCTTAATTTTCTATTATTGAATGTACTTGATAAAGTATTTGTGCCACGTTATCGAAATTTGAGTGCTAAAACTGAATCAATTATCTCTTTTAGCAATCCAAAACAATTTAAGGATTATTTGATTAGGCCGCGGCACGCTTTTAACGAAAAACTTGTGCTAGATGAAGAAGAAAATATCCAGCATATTATTGCGTCACTTCTATCGGGCGAAGCTAATCAAAGCAATATTGTAAGAAAGCTCAGCTCAGAAGGGCATGCTAGTCGTACAAAACAAGCTTTATGGGAAATGAACAGCGCGCTTATGACGCAACATTTATTGCATACTATTTCTGATGTTAGTTTGAGGCAGGCTATTCAAGCTGGACTTTGTCGAGGTGAAGCTTATCATCAGCTGAGACGCGCCATTGAGAAAGCTAATGGACGAAATTTCCGTGGCACATCAGATATTCAAATGGCTATCTGGAATGAATGTGCAAGATTGCTTACGAATAATGTAATTTGTTTGAATGCCACTATTTTAAATGCTTTAAAAGAAGAAAGCGATCAAAGAGGTGATATTGAGACTAGCAAAAAGCTGATTAGATTATCTCCAGCTGCATGGACGCATATCAATTTCCAAGGGAGGTATGTTTTTTTAGAAAATAATTCTGTTTTTGATTTAAAAAGCATTATAAAAAGCTTATCATCTACTAAGATTATATAATGATATTTCTAAATCGTACACTTTCGGGGGACTGCTTATTTTACCCCTTTATACATTATACAAATTTTTAAACTACTATCCAGTTGTAATTACTATACAATATCTATCTTGTTAAAAAATGGTTGCACATATTTTACTATTCTAGGTGGCTTAATTGAACGGCAATACTCCATTACAAACATTAAAAAGTTATAATCAATGGTGCATTTTATCCTCTTATGTATTTTCTCCCAACTATTAATTTAGAAAAAAATTATAAGAAAAGAGCAGTAGGAACAATAATAAAGGTGATTCATTTTACAAAAGCGCCACCGTAAATTGAACTTATAAATTTTATATTTTTCATTTTTCGTTAGATAAATCAAAAATCCATTCTTTTTTACCGAATAAACGCTCAGATTCAATGTCGCTTGCAAGACATTTTTCTAC
>CAILDT010000759.1 GCA_903833025.1 uncultured Bacteroidota bacterium
ATTTGTTATTTAAGAGTACTAGTTTTTAATAAAATTCTTAGTCATTATTTGATTGTTCATTTTTAAAGATAACATATAAAGTTGAGCTGGAAGACTCGAAATATCAACGTCTGTTATCTCTGACAAATTGCTTATCTTTTGTTTTTTCAACTCTTCCCCTAATACATTGTATATTGTTATTTCACCTTCTTGTATTTGTTTTTTATTACCGTCAACTATCCGAATTGTCAATCTGTTATTTGCAGGATTAGGATAAAGTTGAAAAGAAGAATTAACATTATTACTTATATCAAAAGTACTTAAAGAAAGCATACTATTATACACTAATATTTTTCCGCCAACTCCTTCTGCCACACCAAAATCAGAGTTTAGAAAATCAATATCATTTATTGCGTTGTTATCATTTCCAGCAATATTGTATGCTGTCCAGCTTAGTCCCTGATTACCTGAAAATTTTATTACTCCATTATTTCCTGCAACATAACCCGCATTAGTGTCAATAAAATGAACTGTTTTCAACATAGAACCAATAGAATCTTCAATTACATTCCAGTTTAATCCTCCATCTATTGTTTTAATTATTGTTTGAATACTATCATTTATCGAATCCTTTCCTCCTACAACAATCCCTATTTGAGAATCAAAAAAGTGAACCGCAGTAAATTTTCTGTCTGCCAAACCAACAGGAACAGTAATGTTTGCCCAACTTTGTCCGCCATCAGAGGTATATAATATTTTTCCTCTTTCACCAACAGCGTAACCATTATTACTGTCAACGAATTCAACATCTAACAACCAAGAACCAAGAGCATCGGTAACAACAGACCAAGATTGCCCACCATCAACAGTTCTTAATATGGTTTGAATGGAATCATTCGATTGATTTCCACCTACAATAATTCCAGTTGTTGAGTTAATAAAATAAACTCCATTAAAATTTCTTGCGCCTGCATTGCCTGGAATTACTATAGCCGACCAAGTATTACCACCATTAATAGTTTTATACACCTTGCCAGCATAGCCAACTGCATACCCAACACTCGTAGTTGGAAAGTGCACGTCTTTTAGCCAGGCATTTATTGTATCAATAATAATATTCCAATTAGTCGCACTATCGTCAGAATAAAAAATGGACGAAATTGCATCATTTGTTTCATTTCCCCCTACTGCAATTATTCTACCAGTGTTAAGAATTTGAACAGCATTTATAGTTCTTGAATGGGGTCCAAACCCTTTAAATTGCCAGTTTTACTCGACTTGTGAAAAGGAAAGTTGTGTGGATAAAATAATAAAAAGTAAAAGTAATTGTTTTCTCATATTTGTATATCCTCTCTTGTATTATTAACAATACATTTAGGGAGGTATAAATATACAACAATAATTCAGTTGATAAAATAATTAATTAATAATCACAAATTAATTTCAACATTTTTTTGATAGAATAACAGCTACCTACAAATCCAACGTAATTTGTTTTTCGTCATCATCACCTTTCTTCTTTTTGTTTTTCTTTTC
>CAILDT010000760.1 GCA_903833025.1 uncultured Bacteroidota bacterium
AATTCATCCCACCTATGCCGTGTAAATTCTTCAAAAGTTGCCTTAGGATGTGCTTTCATATAGTCATCGTATGCATAACCTTGCGTATTATTTTTTTGGTTGATTGCTGCTCTTTTACCTAAATTTTCAATAGGTTTTGTTATAGAATGTACCGCTGTTGCCGTGTCTCTACCCATACCTTTTACTTCGTCAGCCAAAGTAGTTATTCCATCTTCAGCAGACTGCTCATTCAATTGTGCTTCCATTCTATAGGTTTCATCTTCAGCTTTTTTCTTTAATACTTCAATTCTTTGTTGAATTGTTTTAGCTTTAAGTGCCATACCTTCCATAGCAATATTATATTGTTTATCTGGTATTTCTTTAGCATCATGTTTTCGCTCCAATTCTTTCATGTCTTCTTTCATACTCAACAAAGTATCAACATCTGTATTCAGAGCTTCTTCTTCTTCTGGTGCTAAAGCATCAGCAATGTCGTATACGGATAAAGCAATTGTCAAAGGTGCATCAACAAGACCAAGAGCAAATCGTTTTGCTCCTTGTTTTAATAAAGCACCAGTAATTTTTCCGCCTAATTTATTTTTACCCAACTCTTTTGATGCGGCCGCAATTCTTAAAGCTCTTTTCTTAATTTTATCCTCAGCTGTATCTAAAAAACCAGGTTTATTTTGTTGAGGTGTTTTTGATGGAGTTGGTTTTTGTGGTTCTTCCGCTGGTAAATTTTCCCCCGATGCATTACTTACTGGAACTTTACCTGGTGGTTTTGGTGTTTTTTTGTTTTTATCATTTTTCTGTTTTTCTAGTTTTTTTCTTTCTTCTTCATCGTGTTCATTTGGATTAACTTTACCTCTTCCAGAATTTCCAGATGTACTTGGTATACGAGAAAAAGGATTAAAAACAGGCAAAGCGGCAAGGTCTGGTATTCTGATATTATTGAATATGTTTATGAACGGATCTAAAAGACCTTTAAGTGCAGCATAAACACCAGCTATTGCTAGTGCTGCAGCGGCCAAACCAAGAAGAAGTTTTTTAAGAAAACTATTATCATCCTCATCTTCTTTTTGTAATCTAGAGAATGTACCTTGTGACTTTTCTTTAGTGATAGGAACATATTTATTTTTTCTAGATAAGTTTCTAGATAATTCCATCTCTTTGATTTCTTCTTCATGAACTTTCTTCATGAAGTTTAGCATCTTTGCTAGAATGTCAGCAACAGAATCACCTTTTTTTAATAATTTATTTTGTCCTTCTGTTAAGTTGGTATAGAAAGGTTGAGTCGTGTCTTCTTTTGGTTTTAAATTATTATAATTTTTATTATTTGTAACTGGTTTTACATTATTTGTGGGTTTGTTTTTAACAGACCTTTTGACAATATTGTAACTTAAAGCATCAAAAAAAGAATCTGCAGTATTGATAAGACCAGAACCAACATTTTTAGCTTTGTTTTTAAATTTTTCAGAAATGTTCGCACCTTTAGCCCTTAAAGCTTTACCTGAGACTTTGCCTGATAAATTTTCTTTTATTATTTTTTTTAAGTCCATTTTTAAGCCTTAAATGCTGGTAAATTAGGATAATCTGGTAATGTTGGTGCCGAT
>CAILDT010000761.1 GCA_903833025.1 uncultured Bacteroidota bacterium
CCCATTGGCGAACCACTAGGCAAACCGAATAAATACTCTTGTCTTTTACCAAATGTTTTTATTAAATAAATCATATCGGCGTCATTTTTTACTCTTGCCACTTGATATCCAGCGTCGGCTTTATTATCTGCAATTGCACTATATCTAAGATCGTTATATATAATATCAGCGATTTGATCCCATTCAGCTTTACTTTTTGTTAAAGACAAGCCCAAAGCATTTAAATTTTTCTCAATTTCATTAATGTTTGCAGCGTCTGATTTTTCTTTTTGAATTTCTGCCGCCGTCTTAGTTATCCCCAAACTTTGAAATAATGGCCTAATTACTACTAAATAAGCAGCAATACCAATACCCACCGTTGTTAATAACTTTTTATTTTCTTGTGTAATTGCCATAAAATTATTTCATGAATCCCAACAACATATTATAAGTAGTATTGTCAATATTAGCCAAATACAACAAATGATCGCCGTAGTTAACATCTTTTTTACTTAATATTTCAATTGCTTGTAAGGCCTTATCCCTTTGTTCGTCGGGTATTCCAGCCAGCGCGGTTACGGTTGCCCCACCTGTTTGACTAGGTGCCGCAAATTTGTTTATTATCAATCCCAATGCCCCAATGGCTAATTGTTGAAACTGTTCATTTTCTAATATGGCGCCAAACCCTTTAGGTTTTTGCTCTTCCATATCTTCTGAAAATTCATCAGCACTCAATTTTGATATGATCATATTTTGACCTTCTATCATTTTTTCCATCAATCGGTTAAAATTGTCGTTTGGTTGTTGCTGCATGCCAGCCATCATAGGCAAATACCTTTCAGCCTTATATAATTGAAAAACAATCTGAGTCAAATTATCGTTTTCTTTACCTCTTGGCGCTTTTTTCTTTTCTATTAATTGTAAAATATACGGGTTGGTATTATCTACATTTTGTTGAATTGCCCTTAACGCTTCCGCTAATTTTTGCAATCCTATCTCTTTTTCGTCTTCATCAAAATAAAAACGGCAATATTCAGCCTTAGGACTTGTTCCCGCAAATATTTTATAGTGCGTTGCTGGGCTATTTTCGTAATAGTCTAAAACATCTTCCAACCTGTGTAATTCGGGCTTAAATACTGCCATTTTTATATTTTTTATAATTTATAGTAAACTCCAAAAGCATAAGCCACACCCGTTGTTGCTGGCGCGGTAGCTAAAGAAATATAACTCTTAGTCCAACTGATAACCATGTTATCAATATCCGGTAAACTGTTAGTATATGGATTGGTTGCTGAATTAATAATATTGCTAAAAGCCAATAAAGGCGCATTGTATATTAACTGCAAATCGCCACTATACAAAGTAAGAAAGCTTTTTTTTAAGTCAGCTATTGTTACCATTGTGCTTCCTGTGTTGGGCGTTGCACTCAACGTATCCGGAGTGTATAATTGAACGGCTTGAATCATGGCATTTCGTAACTGGGGTAAATCAGGAAAATAATATCTTGTATTACTGCTGCCTGACGGTATAGCCACTTCAATACTTTCAAATCTTTTTAATATCGGCATTGTTGTAATTTTTAAAAGTAATTAAATAGTAGGATGTTGCGCACACCCTACAAAGCGCCATTGGGATGGTTTTTTTTATCGAACGCTGGTGACGTTTTGCGCCAGAATAGTCCTAAAAATACATACTAATCTACTATCAGCCTTTACAGTTGATATTGCCGCTGGTATTACAATACTTGCCACAATATTTGCAGCACCATTTAATAATAAGTTAGGCTCAACAGGATAAAAACCATTTTCGCCGCCGTCAATTTGATCAATTGGTAAAACAGTTTGTGCGGTAATACCCACACCGCCCTGTGTTTGTGGTACATAATAATGACGGTAAATATCCCAACTAGGTAGAATATTTTGATTGTTTACTTGCATGGTTAAAAAACCGTTATAAATAGTGTTTAACGCGTCAGCTTGTGCAGCACTAAATTGATTAGTTGCAATTGACGGGTAAGACAATAAAGGAAAAGCCGCGTCAGTTGAACTAGACGGGGAAGCTAGACCGATAAAAATTGAACTACATACATGAATATCTTGAAGTTGTACTCTACGTTCCGTCGAAAATGCGGTAGCCCCATTAGAACTATCATTTACTACAATTGGTAAGCGGTAATTGGTTACACCTGTAGATAGTGCCACTTCTGAACGTACATAAGACTGTGTTAAAACCGCTTGGCTAACATCATATCCTTGAGATTGAATAAAACTTTTTGCGTTTTCGAATACTAAACGACTTCCTATTTGATTTGCCATTTTTTTTAATTTTTATTGATTGTTAAATTATTATTATCCGCATAAAACCG
Source organism: uncultured Bacteroidota bacterium (assembly GCA_903833025.1). Taxonomy (GTDB): domain Bacteria; phylum Bacteroidota; class Bacteroidia; order 2-12-FULL-35-15; family 2-12-FULL-35-15; genus 2-12-FULL-35-15. The sequence goes on from CAILDT010000761.1 coordinate 2,345, forward strand.
CTGCGCTGCGTGTATCCATTCCAGCAATAACACCTCTTGTGTTTTGAGTAGATGGTGCCAAAGACATATAACGCTTAGCAATTACAGGCATACCGCTAAGCACTCCTGTAGATTGTACTAAACCCAAACCGCCAACCGCGATCATACCATTACCTAAAGACTTGCCCATATCAGACTTAATAAACTTAGGTAAGAATAAACCTACGGCAATTGGTGCCGCTGCCGCCACATATCCTTTATATGAAGCGTTCAAGCTAGTTCCGTTAATTGTATTACTTACAAATCTTGCAGCCACACCGCCAACGATTGTAAATAGTGCGCTAGTTAAATTTGATCCAGCGGCGCCCATTCTTTTAGAACGTCTGCGGCTAGTTTTTTTTGCATGATGTTTTTTTCTGCGTGCCATTTTTTTTATTTTTTTTAATTATTAATATAAAAGTGAAAAAGATTAAATTATATAGGTCGTTTATCTAATGCTTTAAGTAATTTATTTAAATTTAATTTTAATTTTGTTCTATTAACTTTATAAATACCACTTAATTTTTTATGACTTTTAACATCAAATTTAGTTACTTGATATTTATTTTTAATTTCTTCCATACTCATTTTTCCTCTTGAAGTACTTTCAACTCCTTTATATACCCAATAAGGTACACCCGATTTTTTTATAAAAGTAAGTCCACTAGATTTTAAAACTTGATGAACAGGATAAGTATTTCCACCAACCCACAACCATTTGCCAATTACTTCAATTGTTATACCATCAATATTTATAATTGCGTCAATAATATTCCTAATTGCTTTGTCAATTATAATTTCATTTTCTTTTTGTTCTTCGTTTAATGATCCACCACTTAATAATTTTTTAAATAGTTTATCGTATTCATTTTGTAACTCTTGAAATTGAAAAGTAGTTCCGCCAGCGTCGGGATGATATTTTTTAGCTAATTGAAAATATTGTTTTTTTAATGTATCAATATCTTTTATAATTGTAGTATCAAATAATTGCCCAATAATTTTACCAATACCAAATAATTGACTTTGTTTAATTTTCTTTTTAGGTTGTTTTATATGATTAGTATAAATAACATTTGTTAAATTATTTTTTCTTAAAGTACGAACATATCCAGCCATGTGTTCATGCTGGGCTTCATCTAATTTATCTAATTTATTATATAAATTTTTTGAAGTTGTTTTAGCTGAATGAACTTTTTTTAAAATTACTTTTTCAGTTGGTTTTTTTGAAATAGTTTTTTTAGTTGTTTTCTTTTTACCTACAGGGCTTTTACCTTTATGTTTAGAAGCATAAATTGCTGAAGCCTGTTTTACATAATCAGTCCATTTACTATATCTTTTAGGATATTGTTTTTTTAAACTTTTAGCTTCCTTTATTATTGATTGTAAAGCGGTCATATTATTTTTTCTTTTTAAAAATTAAAAAAGCAATTAAA
>CAILDT010000762.1 GCA_903833025.1 uncultured Bacteroidota bacterium
GGGTTCGGTCATAAAGTCGCTATATGTTTTGCCTTTATAAAAGTATTTCGGGCGGTTGTTATTATCTAAATACATAGCCGAACTGGGTCCTAATAGTACACTTTGCTGTGGTACAAATTTATCGACAATGTAGGTTTGTCCACCAAAAAGTATTTTAAGTTCAATATCATTATAATACACAATAAGGTTGTCTTGCGCCACGTTGGTGGTGGGTACGTAGGTTTCTAACTGAATGGTTTTTCCGTTATAGTACAACATAAAGTTATCGCTCCAATCGATATAACTAACCATATTGGCGGCTACTGCATAGCTTTTGGGCAGATGGTCGGAAAGCACTTTTATTTTGTTGTTATAAAACACATTGAAGGTGTTGTTAAACTTATCAATATAAGCAACTATGTTTTTGCCGCATTGGTAATCGTTTATTTGTGTGGCACCTGTTTCATAAATTTGTCCGCCATAATATATTTTGAAACTATTGGTAATATCAGTGTAAGCAAATATGTTTGGTCCTGTTTGTCCGCTATTAATAACGTTGGACGAAACGGACGATTCCACCACACCTGTTATCCCGTTTTCATACGCCATAATATTTAAGCTCGGTAGTTCCTGCCAAGTAACAATGTATTGGTCGGCATAAAAATGACCTACCCATTTGGATAGCTCTTTCTTTTCGCCGTGTTCGAATATCATTAGCCGTTGTGCCATTTTATATACCAATGCGTAAGGGGTTGCTATCATTTGGTTTGGCACATCTTCTTCAATAGTAAATTTATTGCCGTTGTAGTATGCAACTAAATCGCCACGTTGGTCGATGTACGCTATATAATCAATGCCTGCGCGGATGCTATCTACTTTGTTGCTTTCTAACTGAAAATTATTTCCTTTATAAAAACAATAAAAATGCTGATTATAATCATAATAATACCCCATTGCTTCTTGCGCATTGGAAGCATAAAGGGTAAACAGGAAAGATAAAGTAAAGAGTATTTTTTTCATCTACTAAAACAGAAAAGCTATTGTTACTAATTATTGCAACTCGCAGGTTCTGCCACTTGTTTGCTGGTCGGCACAAAAGGATTCTGCTTTTTTCTTTGTTGTTTTTATTTCTGAATTGTAAACAGTACCTCCGGCAGTGGTGCATTTACAGATATAATCTTTTTTGCAAGAAGTAAATCCCGATAAGGAGATTACTGCAATAAGTAAAACGCGAGTAGTTATTTTAAACATTTTAAATTGGTTTAATTATTTATTGCTCAAAAGTAAGGATATTTTACCACCCCCCAATTCGTTTTATTTACTTATCTCTTTAAATAACTCTTCGTACTCTTTAAAACGGTGCTCTCTGATAGGGCGAGTGTGTGGTTCGGTTTCGAAATGAAGTAACAAACAAGGGGATATGTTATTATATTTTTCTAAATACTCGTAACTCACTAATTCCTTATTTTTTATTCGCTGTTTTATTTTGTTGTGATAGGGATACATAGTTTAAAAACTTAATGCGAAACTAATAAAAATATAGCACCTGTTGTAAATTATGTAAGGTGTTTTAGATTCCTCACTGTGTTCGGAATTACAACGTATGCTATATGTGCAGCGATTGCTTCGCGAATCCCGCATCCCGTATGAACGGCACAGGCAGTGCGGGACGCAATGACGATATGCTACGTGTAAAGAGATTGCTTCGCGAAAAGCTCGCAATGACGATATGCTATGTGTAGAGAGATTGCTTCGCGAAAAGCTCGCAATGACGGTAACTCCTAACTCCCCACTCATAACTCCTAACTCCCCACTCCTAACTCCCCACTCATAACTCCCCACTCATAACTCCCCACTCATAACTCATAACTCATAACTCATAACTCATAACTAATTAAACCCTGACGATTTTATAATATCCTCGGCATTGGCAATATCTATTTCTGCATTTTGCTTTACTATATTGGCTATATAAGTTAGTTGTACTATCAATTCTCTGCGGTGTATCAGCATCTCCGCTTTAGCTGCTGTGTTTTGACAATAGTATAAATGACGAATATGAAATGAAGCCGATATAAAAAGTGTTTCTTTATACAATTGGTTGTAAGGCAAATAATAACTACTTATTTCCATTTGCTGTAATACATTTTTGGTAAGATGTATTAATGCGGCGTTGCTTAACATTTTGAAATTTGTACCTAACTTCACGTCTTTGCAGGATGTAATGTTTTTGATTGGTTCTGTTTTCTTTTCCACTTTTATTTTCTTTGGAAAAAAGTTTGTTCTTATCAGCATTATAAATGCGGGTAAAAACTTTGCGATGTGAATTGTTATTGTTTTCATTTTGGGTTTTGGGTTTTTGGGTTTTTGGGTTTTTACCTCACCCCTACCTCCCGCAGAAAGGCGGGACAGGCTCTCTCCTAAAATAGGAGAGAGGGGAAAGAGATGGAGTTTTATGTTGTTTTTAGTTGCTTTCTGGTGTTTTAGTTGCTTTCTGGTGTTTTTGTTGCTTTAAGTTGCTTTAAGTTGCTTTTAGATTCTTCGCTGCGCTCTGAATGACAATGTGTGGTTTTGTTGTTTTTTGTTGTTTTATGTTGCTTTCTGGTGTTTTTGTTGCTTTCTGGTGTTTTTGTTGCTTTCTGGTGTTTTTGTTGCTTTATGTTGTTTTTGTTGCTTTATTTTGTTTTTGATGTAAGGTAGCACTTTCAGCTTTTATGTCA
>CAILDT010000763.1 GCA_903833025.1 uncultured Bacteroidota bacterium
ATCGGTAGTTCTTTGTGTAAATATTTACAAGAAATACGGGAGGAGGCAATTTGCATTGATATTAAAACAGGGTTTGATATAAGAACTGCTGATTTGGAAGAATATAAAAGCGTTGATTACGTTTGGTTTTTAGCTTGGGATGTTGGTGGAGCAAAATATTTATCGAACGAAAAATACTTGCTAGACATTATTAGGAACAACACCATTATTTGTGAAAAAGTGTTTCAGTTTTTAGCAAATAATAAATTGCCGTTTATGTTTGCTTCTTCTCAATTGGCTGCTGCTGATACTCCTTATGGAGTTACAAAATTATTGGGTGAAGAGTGGACAAGGATTTTAGGCGGACAAATTTGCAGGTTTTGGAATGTATATGGTTGGGAAGACCCTGGCGAAAAATCACACGTGATACCCGATTTAATTATTCAAGGATTAACTCAAAAGCAAATAACGCTGCTTACTGACGGACAAGAAGAACGGCAATTTATTTATATGGACGATTGCGTACAAAATATGGTAGATATAAGAAATGTGGGTGCTACAAGGGTTGATATTACTGACGGAAAATGGGTAACTATAGAATACATTGCCCAACAAATAGCAGCACAATTAAAAGTGCCATTGCGATTAGGAACTAAAAAAGGATACTCAAATAAAATTGAACCTATAAGCACTTACCCGCTTGCATTCAGCAAATCTTTTAAAGAAGGAATTGCGACGATGATTGAATTAGCAAAAAAACACTTAGATGAAAAAGGTAATAGATAAACTAAGGCGTAAACGTTGGGAACTGAATGGGAGGGAAGCTATCAGAAAAGAAATTATTGAACTAACTAATAATAACCTTCCAGTAAAAATTGTTTTAGGTTCGAGCTACGTTACCCCACCAATGCAGGGTTGGGTAAAAACTGATTTGCCGCAATTTGATATCACCAATGAAAATCATTGGGAGTTTATTTTTGGAAAAACAAAAGCTGATAATTTTTTGGCTGAACACGTATTCGAACATTTGTTGTTGGAAGACAGTAAGAAAGCTTTTCAATATATCGCAAATTATTTAAAAACTGGTGGTGTGTTCCGGTTTGCTGTGCCCGATGGCTATCACACTAATCCTGTATATATTGATAATGTGAAACCAAATGGAATTGGCGATGGTTGCGACGACCATAAAGTTTTATTTACGATAGATATTGTTTCCGAACTTGCAAAAAGTTTTCCTTTCAAAATGGATGTGTTAGAGCATTATACAAAAAGTGGTGTGTTGATTTCAAAAAAAATTAATATTGAAAATGGTTTTATTAATAGAACCGTTACAAGTGAGCAAAAGCAACCGGGCGAACTTCACAATTACTCTTCTATCATTATTGATTTTATAAAAATTTAGTTTTTCAATCAAAAAAAATGTGCGGAATAGTTGGATATATCGGTAATTTCGAGAAAGAGAAACTTACCTTAGGGCTTGATAAAATTGCGCACAGAGGACCAGATGGTTCTGGTACTTATTTTTTTAATAATGCCGGGCTTGGGCATCGGCGACTTTCCATTATTGATTTGTCGGACAATGCAAAACAGCCGATGGAGGTGCTTGATAGATATGTGATAACTTTCAACGGTGAAATTTATAATTACCTCGAACTAAAAAAGGAATTGCTTTTGGAGGGTGTTTCTTTTAAAAGTAAAAGCGATACGGAAGTTTTATTGTTTGCGTATTTGAAATGGGGAAAAAACTTTGTGAATAAATTAAACGGTATGTGGGCGTTTTCGATTTATGATAAAGTGGAAAACACTTTATTTATGTCGCGCGACAGGATGGGAAAAAAACCGTTGTTTTATTCTTTAACAAATCAAAGCATTATTTTTTCTTCAGAGATGAAAGGCATTTATCCATTTTTAGATAAAGTGGAAATGAATTATGAAAATGTGAAGTCGGCGATTGTAGATGGTTTTGGTTATGAGCAAACAGAAAATTGTTTGATAAAAAATATTCTCCGTTTCCCTGCCGCATCTGTCGGGATATATAAGGACAATAAACTTACGATTGAAAAATATTGGAATCCGGAAGAGATTTCTGTTGCTGTGCCTAAAAGTTATGAGGAGCAAAAAGAAATGTTTCGTGAATTATTTTTTGATGCTTGCAAAATAAGAATGCGTAGCGATGTAACCATTGGTACTGCATTAAGCGGCGGGTTAGATTCGAGTGCAGTAATATGCACGATGGCTGAAATTAATAAAAACAAAAATCAAAACGATACACAGTTGGATAACCAACACGCATTTGTTGCTTCGTTTCCGGGCACTGCTATTGATGAAACTAAATATGCAAAAACGGTTACTGATTTTTTAAACATCAATGCGGAGTTCGTTGTTATTGACCCGTTGAAAGATATTGATTCTATTTTTTATAAAACATATTTGTTCGAGGAAATTTTTTATGCCCCAGTTATTCCTTTCATTCAGCTGTACGGAAGTATCAAGCAATATAACGTAACGGTGAGTATTGATGGGCACGGAGCCGACGAATTATTTGCTGGTTACCCGTTTGATATGGATGCGGCTTTGCCAGATGCTCTGCCCAACATAAAAAAGTTTAATAAGATACTGGAGGCGGTAAACAATGGATGGGCGAAGGGAAAGAAGGATGATTACAATAATAAATTAAAATTTGCGATGCTCAATAAATATCCTTTTTTGCGGCAGTTTGCAAAACATCCTTTTATTATTCCGAAGAAAAAAAATCTCGATTTTTTAAATTCTGCTCTTTATAACTCCACTTTTAACCGCGTATTGCCAACGCTTTTAAGAAACTACGACAGATACTCGATGATAAATGGGGTGGAAATACGGATGCCGTTTTTGGATTATCGGATTATTGAGTTTGCTTTTTCTATTCCGTATTCTTCTAAAATAAGAGATGGTTTTGGGAAGGCAATTGTTAGGGATTCGTTGGCTGATATTATGCCTCATAGTATTGCGTACCGAAAAGATAAAATTGGTTTTAATTCGCCCATAAATGCTTGGATGAATGCGGATTTAAAAGTATGGATAAATGATTTTATTAATTCTGCCGATTTTAAAAATTCAGCATTGATTGACAGCAAAAAAGCATTTAAAGAGATTACCGATACCATCGCGAAAAAGGATATTAGTTTTGTGGAAGGGTCGGATGTGTTTGGAAAACTGATACCTGTTATCTGGGAAAAATCGTTAAAATTTGCCTAATGTTTGTTCAATAACTGACGATTAGTTTTTGACTATGAAAAATAAATTCCTATTGCGAAACTTCATACATCCCCACTGATTAAAGTGATGTTGCCGACAGACGAATGCAACTTTTCGTCCCTCACTAACCCCATTAATTAATTGATTTTTAATTCGTATTATTAGTCATCTCACCTAAAAAAAAAGCCAAAACCTTCTCGTTGCAACAAGAGAGCTTTGTGATACATCATAGACCCTTTGTGATACATCAAAGACCCTTTTTGATACATCACAAACCCTTTTTGATACATCAAAGATGCTTTCTGATACATCACAGACCCTTTTTGATACATCAAGAATCCTTTCTGATACATCACAAACCCTTTTTGATACATTACAAACCCTTTATGATACATCATAAGACCTTTCTGTTACTTCAAACGACTTTTTGCTTCTTTTGAAACTTTTGGCTGTTAAAACTGGAACCAGAATCGTTGTTTTGAAAACAGGATTTGAAGAAGCATAAGTGTTTTTTGTTCTTTAAAAGTATACCAAACAAAAAAGTCCTGTTTCATATTAATTGAAACAGGACTTTTTATTAAGATTAAGAACCTATTAATCTATTTCAACCCAACCTTTTTTGCAATAGCTGGCGGTACAGTATATTTATTTACAAGCACACAAGTAGTTTTGTATTGAAAATAAGTTTTGGAACAAAAGAAATATCCTTTCATATCGTTACGGTCTGTCCCCCAAGAGTTCTTTACAATGTAATAAGGAGTACCCATTTGGTCTTTTGCCGAGCCAACAATGTGCATACCGTGATCATCTGTAGTAGATAAATTATCAAACGCTTTCTGGCGCAAATCCTGTGTTATAGTCATTTCTTTAACAGGATTATTAAACACAGAATCTTGTGCCGCTTTCGGCAACGCATCATAATCACCATCAGGAATAATAGCAATACCATTTTTAAAAGAGAATGTTTTTTCACTTACATCAGATGCCCATTCTACCGTAAAACCTTTATCAATGCTGTTATCCACAATGGCAGTAAATTCATCAAGCGGCACATTATAAACTTGTCCGTTATCCCAATTATCAGAAACTTCCATTACAAATGGTTTATAAAACGGATGGTGTGTAAACGAGCTAAACTCTACATAATCATCAGGATTAATACTTGTATAAGCAAGGAATGAAGCGGGAGTATAAGTTTTGCCATCATACGTAAACGATTCTGGTTTCTTACCAAGATAAGCATCCAATATACCATTGAACCCATCTAACCAATGGTCGCTTAACTTAGGTTGTTTAATTACGGCATCAAGATAAGCTCTCAAAACGGCAGCTAATTCAGCGTGGTTAGGTTTTTCATTTCCTCCCGGATAAGCAGATTCAGGTACAAGCCCATATTTGCGGATAATGTTTATTACATCGTGTGGTTCACCACCTTCTTCAAACTGCGCTTTGCCTTGGCGGCGCACATAGTTTAATCCTCTTTCCAAATAAGAATTACGAACCACCCACATTTCGCTGAAATCCATTTTAGGTTTCCCAAGTCGGATAGCTTCACTCTCTAAAAACGATTCGGAACTGTAAGCCCAGCAAGTACCAGTGCGGTTTTGGTTTTTTACATCAGTGTTAGTAATATCTTTCACCACCGTGAATTTATATTTACTGTCTTTATGATTAGTAGTAAAATCAGGTGTTTGGTCTGCCAATTTTGGTTTGCCAATTTCCTGTGCAAAACTATTCGTGATGAATAAAGATGCGATTGCAATTAAGTTTAATGTTTTCATTGTTTTAAATTTTGAGGTGCAAATATGTGAAAATAATTTGAAAGCGGGGAGAAATGAATTCTTTATATCTCTTTATAACTTATATTTGCAAAATAAAAACCAATAGTTTAGATTAATATAAATGACAAAAAAAACACTATTAAAACAAGCAAACGAAAAGTTAGCAAAACTTCCTCCTGAAAAGATAAAGGAAGTGATGGACTTTGCAGAGTTTTTGTTAGCCAAAACTGAATCTTCAGTTCTGAATGAAGCATTGCTAAGAATGGCTGCTACATCTCAAGCGTTTTCTTTTGTGAATGAAGATGAAGTGGAATATACTTTAGCAGATGTTAAAAAGCATAAATGATAAAAGGTGATATTGTAGTTGTCGATTTTCCTTTTACAGACTTAACGGGAAGCAAATTAAGACCCTCCTTAATTTTATTAGAAAATAGATTTGATTATGTAATTTGTTTTATCTCCTCCAATTTAAAAATAAAAGAACCGCTCGACTTGGTTTTATCTACAACTCCATCCAATGGGTTGAAGAAAGAATCGATAATAAAAACAAATAAAATAATGACAATTGATAAAACCCACGTTAAAGGCAAAATTGGTGAGATTACTTCAAAAGAAATAAATTTACTAAACAACAATGGATATTTCGGTGTAATTGAGCACCCCATTTCGGAGTAAATTGAGCAGTGGAAGTTAACATCTAAATTAGCTACGAT